>JAKFWE010000016.1 GCA_021732895.1 Allobosea sp.
GTCCGCCCGTCGTCGCACTTGCGGCGGATGTCATCGATGCGGCCTACGGCGTCGGCTTCCGCCATATCCTGGTCGACGGCGTCATGCAGCCCGTCGCGTGGGAGCGGCGCGGCTGACTCAAGCCGCGCGTTTGCGGGACGCGGTCTTCCTGCGAGCCTTTTTCGCTTTCGGCTTCGCCGTCTTCCGCCCCCGCGCTTCGAGGTAGCGGTCGGCCTTGTCGCGCGAGGGACCACCGCCACCCTTGAGGCTCCTCTTCAAGGCTTCCATGAGATCGACGACCTTCTCCTCGTCCTCCTCCGGCGCCTCGGAAACGACCGGCTGGCCCTTCTTCTTCTTTGCGATCAGCTCGCGCAGCGCATCCTCGTAACGATCCTTGAAGCGCGACGGATTGAACCTCGCGTCCTGCTGCTCGATGATCTTCTCGGCGATCTGCAACATGCGGGTGTCAGGCTTGGGCAGGCTGCGGTCGAACACCTGCGACGTCGTGCGGATCTCATCGTGGGTGCGCAGGGTCGTGAGCAGGATGCCCTTGTCGCGCGGCTCCAGCGCGCAGATGCGCTCGCGCTGGTGCATCACGACGCGACCCAGCGCCACCTTCTTCTGTTTCTCCATCGCGGCACGAATCACCGAATAGGCTTCGATGCCGGTCTTGCCCGACGGCGCGAGATAATAGGGCTCGTCCCAGTAGATCCGATCGATCTCCGACGCATCGACGAATTCCTCGATGTCGAGAATGCGCGTCGATTCCAGGCGCACCGCGTCGAGCTCCTCCTTCTCGAGCAGCACGTACTTGTTCTTCGAGACCGCGAAGCCCTTCACCAGGTCGGCGCGATCGACGGGCTGGCCGGTGCCGGCATCGACCGTCTGCATGCGGATGCGGTTGTTGGTCTTCGGATTGATGAGATTGAAATGAATGTCGGCGCCGCGCTCGGTCGCGGTGTAGAGCGCGACCGGGCAAGTCACCAGCGAGAGCCGCAGGTGTCCTTCCCAGGTGGGACGCATCGCTTTCTGCTTGGCCATGGCTCTACTCCGACTCCACGAGCTTCTCGATGGCGGCGCGCAGGGGCTTCGCCGACTTCGCATAGTTCTTCCACGGTTTGTTGCGCTTCAGCAGCGCCGGCGCGGTGCGCACCGTGAACTTCATCGGGTCGAGACCGGCTTTCACCTGCGTCCATTCGATCGGCATCGAAACGGTGGCGCCCGGACGGGCGCGGGACGAGAGCGGCGCGACGGCGGTGGCGGTGCGGTCGTTGCGGAGATAATCGAGGAAAATCCGGCCTGTCCGTTCAGCCTTCGACATTTTGATAACATAAAGTCCGGGCTCGTCCTCAGCGACCCGCCGGCAGATTTCTCGCGCGAAGGTCTTGGCGGTGTCCCAATCCGGGCTCTTCCTGTCGTCGGTGAGCGGGACCACGACATGCAGCCCCTTGCCACCGGTCGTCTTGCAGAAGGGCACGAGCCCGAGCTTCTTCAGCCGCTTCGCGATCTCGCGCGCGCCGGCAATGACGGCCGCGAATTTGACATCGGGCGCCGGATCGAGGTCGAACACCAGCCGGCCCGGCAGCTCGGGATTGCCCGGCTGGCAGTTCCAGGGATGCAGCTCCGTTCCGCCCATCTGTGCCACGGCAGCGAGCCCCTCGACGCGGTCGATCTGGAGATAGGGCTTCCTGTCGCCCTTTACCTTTACCTCGTTCAGAAGGTTCGACGAGCCCGGCATCGAATGACGCTGGAAGAATTTCTGCCCGCCGTCGATCCCGTCGGGCGTGCGGACGATGGAGCAGGGGCGGCCGGCGATGTGGTCGATCATCCAGTCGCCCACGGCCTCGTAGTATTCCGCCAGCTCGAGCTTGGTGACGGGCGGCTTCTCGTCCGGCCAGAGCGGCTTGTCGGGATGGGAGATCGACACGCCCATCACGATGGCTCGATCCGACTTGGCGAGCGAAGGCTTGGCCATCTTCGTCTTCTCCGGATCCGCCGCGACTTCCGCCTCGACCTCCTCGGCCGGCTTGTCCCTGCGCAATCCCTTGAACGCAGCCTGCCGGATGTTGCCGGCGCCGGTCCAGCCGGCGAACTCGATCTCGGCCACCAGGTCAGGCTTCGCCCAATGCATGTTGGCTTCCTTCGGCGGACTCGCACCCGCGGCGAAGGGGCTGGTCTTGCTCGCCACGGCGCGCAGCTTCGGCATCAGCGAGCGCATCACGCTCTCGCTGAAGCCCGTGCCAACGCGGCCGACATAGACCAGCTTGCGGTCCTTGCCCTCGCCGCGATGGACGCCCGCGAGCAGCGAGCGCAGGCGGCGGCCCTCGCTGGTCCAGCCGCCGATCACCACCTCATGCCCGGCGCGGCACTTGGCCTTGGTCCAGCTATTGCCGCGGCCCGACTTGTAGGGCGCGTCGAGTTCCTTCGAGACGATGCCTTCGAGGTGCATGCGGCAGGCCGATTGCAGCACCGCATCGCCGCCGGTCTCGAAATGATCGACGTATCGCAGACCCGAATGCTTGCCCTTCATGCCGTCGAGCAACGTCTTCAAGCGGGACTTTCGTTCCGAGAGCGGCAGCGGCCGCAAGTCTTCGCCGGCCAGGAAGAGCAGGTCGAAGGCGAAGAAGATCAGATCTTCGGACTTGTCGTCAGAAAGCGCGGCCTGCAGCGCAGCGAAATCCGGCGCGCCATGACTGTCCAGCGCAACCGCCTCGCCATCGAGGATGCAATCCGGCAACGTCTTGGCCTGCTGGGCGATCGCCGAGAATTTCCGCGTCCAGTCGAGGCCCTTGCGCGTGCGCAACTGCGCCTCGCCGTCCTCGACGCGAAGCTGCAGCCGGTAGCCGTCGAACTTCACCTCATGCGCCCAACCTGCGCCGCCGGGCACGCGCTCGACCAGCTTGGCGAGCTGCGGTTCGACGAAGTTCGGCATGGACGCGGCCTTCTTCGCCTTTGCCTTGCTCTTCGGCGTCGAAGCTGCGTCTCCGCCATCCTTCTTGTTGCTTTGCCAGACCGCACCCGCGCCGCGCTTCTTGCTCGTCATGAACGGCTTGGGTGCGTTGCCGGTGCCCAGCGCGATCTCCTTCAGGGTGCGTCCCGAAGCGATCGACTTGGGGTCCTTCAAGACCTTGTCGTTATCGCCTTCATGCGCAGCGGCATCGCGATGCTTGATCAGCAGCCAGTTGGTGCGACCCCCACCTTTGCCACCCTTGCGGTCCCACTTCATGCGGACCAGGACAAAACTTCCCTCAAGCCGTTCACCGGCAAGGGTGAACTTGAGATCGCCGCGCTTCAGGCCCTCGTGCGGATCGCCTTCTGGAATCCAGTAGCCGCGATCCCAAAGCTGGACAGTGCCGCCGCCATACTGGCCTTCGGGAATGGTGCCCTCGAAGTCCCCGTAATCGAGGGGGTGGTCCTCGACCTCGACGGCCAGCCGCTTGATCGTCGGATCGAGCGACGGACCCTTGGTCACGGCCCACGACTTGAACGTGCCGTCGAGTTCCAGGCGCAAATCATAGTGCAGCCGCGTCGCGTCATGCCGCTGGATGACGAAACGCAGCTGCTTCGATTTCGGGACGGACGCCTTGCCTGACGGCTCTTCCGTCTGGCTGAAATCACGCTTGGCGCGATAGGGGGCGAGGCTGTCCTTCCGCATGGATCACCGCTGGGGGCGCACCAGTTTGTCACGCTCCCAGATCTTGTGCTTCTTCGCCGTGGCGATGAAGCCCTCGATGCCGCCCTTGCCGTCTACGGCGACGACACCCATCGCCGGATCCACGTCGATCCCGGCTTTGGCCAGCAGCGGCTGCGTGGCCTCGTTGAAGCCGATAGCCTTCAGATGACCGAAAGCATCGCGCAGCCAGTCGATGGCACCGGCCACACCGGCCAGTTCCTTGGCGCCGGCTTCGGACGGCAACGCAACGACCGCGTCGAACAGAACCGACGGCGCGCCGTCGAGCTGCATGTCCGGCACCAGGCCGCCCTTGAGAGTGCCGACCTTCGGCGCCACCAGCTTGAGCTGCGCGCCTTCCTTCTTCAGCGCCTGGCGGAGCTTCTGCACCGCGCCGGCGTCGCTCCCGTCGGTGACCAGCGCGGCGACCGTGCGGCCCTGGATGGTCTTCGGCGCCTTGCCGATGATGCTGAGCGCCGGCGAGGGATCGAGATCGTCGCGGGGCGCCACGGCCGGCGTGATCTTCTCGGCTTCGCCGACCATGCCCATGGCTGTTGCAACGCGCTTGCCGAGTTCGGGCTCGATCAGGTCGAGATGGCCGAGCATGCGCTTGCGAATTGCTGGCGTGACGACCTTGCTCAGCTCGAAGGTGAAGGCGCTCACGATGTGGCCCTGCTCGGGCGGCGTCATCGAGCGCCAGAACTGGCGGGCCTGCGAATAGTGGTCGGCAAAGGATTCCGGCCGCTCGCGCGTCTTGGGTCCGGCGTTGGGATCGGGGAAGCTGGTGAAGCCGCGCGCCGGGTTCTCGCGCGGGCTGTCCGGCGCCAGCGAGTTCGGTTCGTAGTTCACCCGCCCCGGCGGCACCGCCATCCGCATATGGCCGTCGCGCTGGAAATTGCGCATCGGGCAGACAGGCTTGTTGATCGGAATCTCGTGAAAGTTCGGTCCGCCCAGGCGGCTCAGCTGCGTGTCGAGATAGGAATGCAGGCGGCCCGCCAGCAGCGGGTCGGGCGTGAAGTCGATGCCGGGCACGATATGGCCGGGATGAAAGGCCACTTGCTCGGTCTCGGCGAAGAAGTTCACCGGGTTCTCGTTCAGCACCATGCGGCCGATCGGGGTGAGGGGGATGACCTCCTCCGGGATGAGCTTGGTGGGATCGAGAATGTCGAAGTCGAGTTCATCGGCGGTCTTCTGGTCGAACGCCTGAATCGACAACGTCCATTCGGGATAGTCGCCATTGTCGATCGCTTCCCAGAGGTCGCGGCGCTGGTAGTCGGGATCGGCGCCCGCGATCTTCACGGCCTCGTCCCACAGGGTCGAGGCCGCTCCAAGGCTGGGGCGCCAATGGAACTTCACGAAGGTCGACTCGCCCTTGTCGTTGACCAGCCGGAACGTATGGACGCCAAAGCCCTCGATGTGGCGCAGCGAGCGCGGAATGGTCCGATCCGACATCGCCCACATCAGCATGTGCATGCTCTCGGGCATCAGCGAGACGAAATACCAGAACGTGTAATGCGCCGACGCTGCCTGCGGGAAGC
>JAKFWE010000094.1 GCA_021732895.1 Allobosea sp.
AGCGCGAAATAGGTCAGATCGACCAGGAAATTGATCGTGATGAAGACGAAGGCGACGAGCATCAGGTAGGCCACCATCACCGGCCGGTCGAGCGACTGGATCGAATCGATGATGAGCTTGCCGATGCCGGGCCAGGAGAAGATCGTCTCGGTGACGACGGCGAAGGCGAGCGTCGAGGCGAATTCCAGCCCGAACACGGTGACGATCGGGATCGCGATCAGCCGCAGCACATGCCGGCGCAGCACGGTCCATTCCGAGAGGCCGGCGGCGCGGGCGAACTTGACCGTGTCGGTCAGCATGACCTCGCGCGTGCCGGCCCGCGCCAGCCGCGTCATCAGCGCGAGCTTGAAGAAGGCGAGATTGAGCGCCGGCAGCAGCAGATGCGACAACCCGTTCGGCGTCAGGAAGCTCCATTCCACGCCCAGAAGCATGGCGGTTTCGCCGCGCCCCCCGGCCGGAAGCCATTGCAGCTCGACGGCGAAGGCGATGATCAGCACCAGGCCGATCCAGAAGGTCGGCACCGAAAAGCCGAGGATCGAGACGGCCATGATGAGCTTGGCGGCGACGCCGTCCGGCCTGTAGCCGGCGTAGATTCCCGCCGGCACGCCGATCAGGGCGGCGCCGCAGACGGCCGCCAGCGTCAGCTCCAGCGTCGCCGGCAGCCGCGACAGGATCAGTTCCAGCACCGGCACGCCGAAGACGAAGGAGCGGCCGAAATCGCCCTGCAGCACCCGGCCGAGGAAGGTGAAATACTGTTCGTGCAGCGGCCGGTCGAGGCCGTAGCGGGCGATCGTGTCCAGCCTGATCTGCTGGGTGACGTCAGGCCCGATCAGCACGTCGATGGGATTGCCGATGGCGTAGACGCCGGTGAAGACCAGCGCCGACATGACGAGCATCACGGCCAGCGCCTGAACCAGCCGCTCGATGACGTGGCCTAGCACGGTCGGCGCCGCGGGCAGGCCCCTCCCCCGCATGGGGAGGACGGCGTGGCGCCGACCGTAGCCGACCGGACGGGGCGCGCGGTCACGGCCAGTTCTCCATCATCGCCGCCCGCGTCTCCTCGACGCCGACCTGCCAGAGGCTCAGCATCTCGTTGTCCGAGCGCTGGTAGCGCCCGTGGAAATTGCCGTCGCCCAGGATCTCGCGCTTCCTCGCCGGCGGCGCGGCCTGATAGAGAGCCGCGTCAAAGGGCGCCTTCGAGGCGTCAGGCATCGCCACGCCCTCCAGCCGCGTCCACGGGAAATTCTCCATCCAGGAGGCGTGCGAGGCGGCCGGGTCCACCGCCCTGACCGCCTGCTGGAAGCGCGGGCCGGCCCACCAGTTGTGCATCCGGATGCTGGCGTCGCCGTGCATGCCCATCCATTCCGTCGCGAACGTCATGATCGGCGCATTGCCGCCATGACCGTTGACGAGCACGATCCGGCGGAAGCCTGCGGCGTAGAACCCGTCGAGCATGTCCTGCATCAGTGCAATATACGTGCTCAGCCGCAACGAGACCGTGCCGGGAAAGGCGAGGAAGCCCGGCGTGACGCCATAGGCCAGGACGGGGAAGACCGGAATCGCCAGAGGCTCGGCCGCCTCCCCGGCGACCTTGTCGGCCAGGATCGCGTCGGTCGCCAGGCTGAGATAGCCATGCTGCTCGACGCTGCCCAGCGGCAACACGCAGCGGTCGTCGCGCGCGGCCTGCGCCTCGACCTGCATCCAGTTCATCTGCGCGATACGCACGGCCCGGTCCTTGCTATGTCATAAGGTCAGGGTCATCCTTGACTCTCGCTCCGGAGACCGTCAAGTTCCATCTGGAACTAATCAAGGGTCAGCCCATGCGCCGCGCGCCCACAAGCCTGTCCCGCGTCGACAATGAGCGCGAGGCGGCCCTGCGCGATCTCGACCCGCTGACCATCACCAAGCTCTGGGACAATCCCTGCTGGCTGTCCTTCCGGCTCAACTTCGTCGCGTTCCGCTTCAACGATCCGGTCTATCGCTGGATCGAGACGCGCTATGGGCTGGTGCGCCCCGAATTCGTCGCGCTCTACGCCGTCGGTCTGAAGGACGGCGTCGCCGCCAAGAACATCGTCTCGTCCTCCGGGCTGCCGAAGAACACGCTGTCGCGCGCCATCCAGAAACTGCTGACGCGCCGCCTGCTGAAGCGCGAGACCGACCGCGACGACCTGCGCAGCTATGTGCTGCGGCTGACCACCGCCGGTCGCTCGATCTTCGAGGAGACCATGCCGCTGATGGTGCGCCAGCAAAGCCTGATGCTGGAGGCCCTGACCGACGCCGAACAGCGCCAGCTCTGCGAACTGATGGACAAGCTCGTCATCGCCTCGCCGACCTGGCCCAACGATCTCGAACAAGAGGACACCTCTCCATGATCACGACACGCACGCTGCGCCTGGCCGCCTTCGCCGTCCTGCTCGGAGCGACTGTCTCCGGAGCCGCGCTCGCGCAGAACCTCACCATCGGCGTGCGCGCCGGGCCGGATTCGATCGATCCGCATTTCACCGCGACAGGCACCCATGCCGAGGCGCTCAAGCATGTCTTCGACACGCTGACCTGGTCCGGCGACAAGCTCCAGATCGAGCCGCGCCTGGCGACGAGCTGGAAGGCGATCGCGCCCGACGTCTGGGAGTTCAAGCTGCGCCCCGGCGTGAAGTTCCATGACGGTTCGGACTTCACCGCGGAGGACGTCAAGTTCTCGATCGAGCGCATCCCGGTCGTCGCCGGCCCCAACCCGACGACGATCTATGTCCGCCGCGTCCAGGCGGTGAAGATCGTCGATCCGTTGACGGTCCACATCGTCACCGACGGCCCGGCCCCGAACCTGCCCAACGACTTCATCAGGCTGTTCATCGTCTCGGCCAAGGCGGCGGCCGGGCTGACGAAGGACAGCGCCAACGAGGCGTTCAATTCGGGCAAGGCGGCGATCGGCACCGGCCCCTACAAGTTCGTCTCCTGGACGCCGAAGGACCAGTTCGTGGTCGAGCGTTTCGACGGCTACTGGGGGCCCAAGGAGCCGTGGGCGCGGGTCGTGCGCAAGGAGTTGCCGAACGATGCGGCCCGCGTCGCCCAGCTCAAGGCAGGCCAGGTCGATCTGATCGTCCGCGCGCCGGCGACCGATGTTGCGACGCTGAAGCGCGACCCCAAGCTCTCGGTCGCCACGATCGACACCGTCTATGTCTTCAACATCGAACTCGACATGCGCGACAAGAGCCCGCAGGTCAGCGCCAAGGACGGCTCGCCCCTGCCGAAGAACCCGCTGCAGGATGCGAAGGTGCGCGAGGCCATCGATCTCGCCATCGACAGGCCGGCTCTGGTCGAGATCGCCATGGAAGGGCTCGGCGCGACGGTGAACCAGCTCGTCACGCCCAGCATCGCCGGCTTCAACAAGAGCCTGCCGCCGCTCAAGCCCGATCTCGCGAAAGCCAGGGCGCTGCTGACGGAGGCCGGCTATCCCAACGGCTTCAAGGTCACCTTCTCCTTCACCAGCGACCGCCTGCCCGGCGACCGCCAGGTCGGCGCCTCGGTGGCGCAGATGCTGGCGCGCATCGGCATCGACGCGAGCGCCAACGCCCAGCCTGCGGCCGTGTTCTTCCCGGCGCGCAGCCGGGCCGAGTTCTCCATGGCGATGTCGGGCTGGGGCACGCTGACCGGCGAGGCCAACTACACGCTCTCCTCGGTGGTGCATTCCAACGATCCGGCCAAGAAACTCGGCGCCTTCAACGTGCTCGGCTACAAGAACGCGGCTCTCGACAAGCTGATCGAGGACGCCGCCGTCGAGCTCGACGAGACCAAGCGCAACGACCTGCTGTCGCAGGCCAACGCGATCGTCGCCAAGGACCGCCCGCGCCTGCCGGTCGTCGCCGTCGGCTCAGCCTGGGCGATGCAGAAGGACAAGGTCACGATCGCGCCGCGCGTCGACGAGGACACGCTCGCGATGGACATCAAGCCCGCGAAGAAGTGAAGGGGCTGCGCTCACCTTCTCCCCTCGGGGGATAAGGTGGCAGCGCGCAGCGCTGACGGATGAGGGCCGCGCTGAAGCGCGGTCTTCACTCTATCACGCTCACACTGTCGTCCGTCATCCGACCCGGCTACGCCGGCCCTCATCCGACCCCGCTTCGCGGGGCCACCTTCTCCCCCGAGGGGAGAAGGATCAAACCCGCCGAGGTTCTCATGCCCATCGCCCTCGCCATCCATGGCGGCTGCGGCGCCTTGCCGAAACCCGAAATGACCGAGGCCGAATGGGCCGAAGCCAAGGCGGCCCTCGCCGCTTCGCTGCGCGCCGGCTGGACGATCCTGGGCAGCGGCGGGGCCGCCGTCGACGCGGTCGAAGCCGCCGTGCGGGTGATGGAGGATTCGTCCCATTTCAACGCCGGCCACGGAGCGGCCTTCAACGCCGATGGCGAGCATGAGCTCGACGCCGCGATCATGGACGGGGCGACGCTGGCAGCCGGCGCGCTCGCCGGCGTCCGGCGGATCAAGAACCCGGTCAGCGCCGCCAAGGCCCTGATGGCGCGCGGCGATCCGCTGCTGCTGGCGGGCGCGGCCGGCGATGTCTTCGCCGAGCATGAAGGGCTCGATATGGTCGAGAACGAGTTTTTTTCCACGGAGCGTCGGCGCAAGAACCTGTCCTCGATGAAGATTCGCGAGCTGGTCGGGACGGCGTCGGACGCCTCCGAGGCGGAAAAGCACTGCACGGTCGGCGCGGTCGCGTGCGATTCCGCGGGCCATCTCGCGGCGGCGACCTCGACCGGCGGCTACACCAACAAGCCCGTCGGCCGCGTCGGCGACAGCCCCATCATCGGGGCGGGAACCTATGCCCGCGACGGCCGCTGCGCGGTGTCGGGAACCGGCAAGGGCGAGTATTTCATGCGCTACTGCGTCGGCCACGAGATCGCGTCGCTGATCGCCTACAGGGGGCTGAGCCTGAAGGAGGCGACCGACGCCGTGCTGGCGGAGCTGACGGCCCACAAAATCGGCGCGGGGCTGGTCGCGGTCGGAGCCGATGGCGCGATCGTCGCGCCCTACAACTCCGAAGGCATGTATCGCGGCTGGGTCACGCCCGACGGGGTCGTCCATGTCGCGACGCATGCCGAGGTCGAAACGGCGGGAAAGGCGTGATGGCGGGTTTCGGCAAGCGCGGGTCTTCCCCCTCCCCCCGCTTGCGGTGGGGAGGGT
>JAKFWE010000009.1 GCA_021732895.1 Allobosea sp.
GCCCAAAGGAGCCGCCGCCCGAGCGGTCCTCCATCGCGCCGCCGCCCTCGCCATACTCGTCGGAGCCCCCCTGCCCGCGGCTGTCGAGAATCGTCATCTCGCCGCGGAAGCGCTGGAGGACGACCTCGGTTGTGTATTTCTCGGCGCCCGACTGGTCCTGCCATTTCCGGGTCTGAAGCTGGCCCTCGACGTAAACCTTCGAGCCCTTCTTGAGATATTGCTCGGCGACCTTGGCGAGGTTCTCGTTGAAGATCACCACCGAATGCCACTCGGTGCGCTCCTTCTTCTCGCCCGACTGCTTGTCGCGCCAGCTCTCGGAGGTCGCGATGCGCAGGTTGACCACCGGCTCGCCGCTGCCGAGACGCCGCACTTCCGGGTCGCGCCCGAGATTGCCGACCAGAATGACCTTGTTGACGCTGCCAGCCATGAGAGGCTCCGTTTCCTGCGCACATCTGAAACCGGCCCGCGGCCGGACCCGGAACCTAGTGTTCCGAGCCGCCACTATCAATCATGTTCCTGTTTTGTTCAAGGCCGATTCGCAGTTTGTCCCCGCAATTCTCGGCCGGCGCCGCTCCGGCCTCCATGGCGCTGCGGAGGCCCGCCGCGAAGGCCCGCCGCGACGGCGCGCCGGACGTCGATCCGGAGCGGTTGCCCTGCAAGCGGGCCGGTCTGCGCCAGAAGCGGTTTCCAGTTGCCGCGTCGTGCTTTAAGCGGGCTCCGACAGCGGCAGCCGCCTCTCCGGCGCGTCCGCGCGCAGGAGCAGACCACCATGAGCGTCGCCAACGGCCGGGCCTTCCTCGCGACGCCCGGCCCGACCAACATTCCCGACCGCGTCTTGCAGGCGATGATGCGTCCGGCCGAGGAGCTGAACTCAGGCGCGATCGTCGGCCTGACCGAGTCGCTGCTGGCGGACCTCAAGCGCGTCTTCCGCACGCAGGCCGAGACCTTCATCTACGCCGCCAACGGCCATGGCGGCTGGGAGGCGGCGCTGACCAACGTGCTGTCGCGCGGCGACAAGGTTCTGGTGCTGGCGAGCGGCCGCTTCGCCGTCGGCTGGGGCGAGATGGCGGCCTTCATGGGGGCCGATGTCGAGGTGATGCCCGGCTCGTGGCGCGCCGCGGTCGACCCCGAAGCCGTCGCCGAGCGCCTGCGCCGCGATTCCGGCCACGCCATCAAGGCCGTGCTGATGGTGCAGATCGACACCGCGTCGGGCGTCGTCAACGACGTGCCGGCGGTGCGCCGCGCCATCGACGCCGCCGGCCACCCGGCCCTGTTCATGGTCGACGGCGTCGCCTCGGTCGGCTGCATGGAGTTCGAGATGGACGCCTGGGGCGTCGACGTCGCCATGTCGGCGGCGCAGAAGGGCCTGATGACCTCGCCCGGCCTCGCCTTCGTCGCCGCCAACGCGAAGGCGATGCAGGCGCATGGCGACGCCGACATGCGCACGCTCTACTGGGACTGGACCTCCCGGATGAACGTGCTCGCCTACATGAAGCATTGCGGCACCGCGCCGGAGCATCTGCTCTTCGGTCTGCGCGCCGCCATCGACATGATCCTGGAGGAAGGGCTGGAGGCTGTCTGGCGTCGCCACGCCCTGCTCGCCGGCGCGGTGCATGCCGCCGTGGCGAAATGGAGCGAGGGTCAGGCGCTCAGCTTCAACGTGCCCGAGCCGGCGCAGCGCGCGCCCTCGGTGACGCCGATCCTGGTGAACGGCCTCGACCCCGCGATCATCGGCGATTTCACCCGCGACGTCTGCGGCGTCACGCTCGGCAGCGCCATCGGCGATCTCACCGGCAAGGCCTTCCGCATCGCCCATATGGGCCATGTCAACGCGCCGATGGTGCTGGGAGCGCTCGGCGCGGTCGAGATGGCGCTGCAGGCGAAGGCCGTCCCGCACGGCGCGGGCGGCGTGGCGGCGGCGGTGGCCGCGCTGGCCGAGGGCGCGGCGCCGACCGCCTGACCGGAAGACGCGTTGCGGCAGGCCGTCCGCCGGCCTCGCCGCGCTGTTGCCATCGACTGTCAGCAGTCGGCGTCCGACGGTGAGGCGCACCAAGTCTTGCATGATAGTCTGCGCCGGCGCCCGCTTGGGCTGGCATGGCCCGGCATTTGCCCTATCTCTAGCGCTTCCTTCCGACCGGACGTCCCCATGGCCCGCAAGCCCGCCGCCGCCAGCACTTCCTCCTCGCGGGCCAAATCCGCCTCGCGCAGCAAATCCTCGCTCGCCGACCAGACCGCCGCGCTGGAGGACATGTTCGACCGCAGCCGCGTCGCCGATGCCAACGCGCGCGTCATCTCGGTGCGCGGGGCGCGCGAGCACAACCTCAAGAACATCGACCTCGCCATTCCGCGCGACAAGCTCGTGGTGTTCACCGGGCTGTCGGGCTCCGGCAAGTCCTCGCTGGCGTTCGACACGATCTACGCCGAGGGGCAGCGCCGCTATGTCGAGTCGCTCTCGGCCTATGCCCGCCAGTTCCTCGAGATGATGAGCAAGCCCGACGTCGACCAGATCGACGGGCTCTCGCCGGCGATCTCGATCGAGCAGAAGACCACCTCGAAGAACCCGCGCTCGACGGTCGGCACCGTCACCGAGATCCACGACTACATGCGCCTGCTCTGGGCGCGCGCCGGCGTCCCCTATTCGCCCGCGACCGGGCTGCCGATCGAGAGCCAGACCGTGCAGCAGATGGTGGATCGTCTCACGGAGCTGCCGGAGAAGACGCGCGGCTACCTGCTCGCGCCCGTGGTGCGCGGCCGCAAGGGCGAGTTCCGCAAGGAGATGGCGGAGTGGCTGAAGCGCGGCTTCCAGCGCGTCAAGGTCAATGGCGAGTTCGCCGAGATTCCCGATGCGCCGGCGCTCGACAAGAAGTTCAAGCACGACATCGACGTGGTGGTGGACCGCATCGTGATCCGCCCCGATTTGGGCGCCCGCCTCGCCGACTCGCTGGAGCAGGCGCTGGAGCTGGCGGACGGCATCGCCGTCTTCGAATACGCCGACGAGAAGGAGGAGGACGGCTCCGCCCGCCGCATCACCTTCTCCTCGAAATTCGCCTGCCCGGTCTCCGGCTTCACCATCCCCGAGATCGAGCCCCGCCTGTTCTCCTTCAACAACCCGTTCGGCGCCTGCCCGGCCTGCGACGGCCTTGGCCACGAGATGCGCATCGACCCCGACATGATCGTGCCGGACGCCTCGCTCTCGCTGAAGAAGGGCGCGATCGCGCCCTGGGCCAAGTCGACCTCGCCCTATTACGGCCAGACGCTGGAGGGGCTCGCCCGGCACTACGGCTTCTCGATGACGAAGCCCTGGAGCGAGCTGCCCGAAAGCGCGAAAAAGGCGATCCTGTTCGGCACCGGCGCCGAGGCCGTGCGCCTCGCCTACAATGACGGCCTGCGCGCCTATGAGGTGAGGAAGCCCTTCGAGGGCGTGATCACCAACATGGAGCGGCGCTGGAAGGAGACCGAGAGCGACTGGGCGCGCGAGGAGATCGGCCGCTTCATGTCGGAGACGCCGTGCAAGGCCTGCGACGGCTTTCGCCTGAAGCCCGAGGCGCTGGCGGTCAAGATCGACCACCGCCATATCGGCGAGGTCTCGCGGCTCTCGGTCAGGGACGCGCTGGACTGGGTCACCGCCCTGCCCGGCAAGCTCTCGCAGAAACAGAACGAGATCGCCCCGCGCATCCTCAAGGAAATCCGCGACCGGCTCACCTTCCTGCTCGATGTCGGGCTGGAATACCTCACCCTCGCCCGCGGCTCGCGCACGCTGTCGGGCGGCGAGAGCCAGCGCATCCGGCTGGCCTCGCAGATCGGCTCCGGCCTCACCGGCGTGCTCTATGTGCTGGACGAGCCCTCGATCGGCCTGCACCAGCGCGACAATGAGCGCCTGCTCGGCACGCTGCGCCGGCTGCGCGACCTCGGCAACACCGTCATCGTCGTCGAGCATGACGAGGACGCGATCCTCACCGCCGACTATGTCGTCGATGTCGGCCCCGGCGCGGGCGTCCATGGCGGCCGCATCGTCGCCAAGGGCACGCCGCAGGACATTCTGGATTCGCCCGACTCGCTCACCGGCAAATACCTCACCGGCGAGATGTCGGTCGCCGTGCCGGCCAAGCGCCGCAAGCCCCAGAAGGGCCGTGCGCTGAAGATCGTCGGCGCGCGCGGCAACAACCTCAGGGACGTCACGGTCGAGATCCCGCTCGGCCTGTTCACCTGCATCACCGGCGTCTCCGGCGGCGGCAAGTCGACGCTGGTGATCGACACGCTCTACCGGGCCGTGGCGCGCAAGCTCAACGGCTCGATCGAGCACCCGGCCCCGCATGAGCGCATCGAGGGCGTCGAGCATCTCGACAAGGTCATCGACATCGACCAGTCGCCGATCGGCAGAACCCCGCGCTCCAATCCTGCGACCTATACCGGCGCCTTCACGCCGATCCGCGAATGGTTCTCCGGCCTGCCCGAGGCCAAGGCGCGCGGCTACGGCCCGGGCCGCTTCTCCTTCAACGTCAAGGGCGGCCGCTGCGAGGCCTGCCAGGGCGACGGCCTGCTCAAGATCGAGATGCACTTCCTGCCCGACGTCTACGTCACCTGCGAAATCTGCAAGGGCAAGCGTTACGACCGCGAGACGCTGGAGGTGAGATACCGCGACAAGTCGATCGCCGACGTGCTCGACATGTCGGTCGAGGACGCCAAGGCGCTGTTCAAGGCCGTGCCCTCGATCCGCGACAAGATGGAGACGCTGCACCGCGTCGGCCTCGACTACGTCAAGGTCGGCCAGCAGGCCACCACCCTCTCGGGCGGCGAGGCCCAGCGCGTGAAACTCTCCAAGGAGCTCAGCAAGCGCGCCACCGGCCGCACCCTCTACATCCTCGACGAGCCGACCACCGGCCTGCATTTCCACGACGTCGCCAAGCTGATGGAGGTGCTGCACGAGCTGGTCGACCAGGGCAATTCCGTCGTCGTGATCGAGCACAACCTCGAAGTGGTGAAGACCGCTGACTGGGTGATCGACATGGGCCCCGAAGGCGGCGACGGCGGCGGGTGTGTTGTGGCGGAGGGAACGCCGGAGGAGATCGTGCGGGTGGGCAAGGGGCACACCGCGCGGTTTTTGCGCGAGGTGCTGGCACGGCGGCCGATCAAGGGGG
>JAKFWE010000237.1 GCA_021732895.1 Allobosea sp.
GGGTCGGCCCGTCCGCTACCGCGCGACGGCGGCGCGGAGCCGCCTCGTCGTCGCCGGCCGGGCGTTCGACCTTGATCGGCCGCGGCGCCGCATCCGGCTCGGCCCGCGATCCGCGCTCGGACCGGCCGCGACCGCGCTCGCCGCCGCGCCCGCCACGGCCGCCCGCGCGCTCCTCGCGCGGCGCGCCGGGCGGCAGGCTATCGACGCCGCCGCCTTCCCAGGCGATCGGGACGCCGGTCAGTTTCTCGATCGCCGCGACGAGTTTGTCGTCATGGCGCGTGACGATGGTGAAGGCGGCGCCCTCGCGTCCGGCGCGCCCGGTGCGGCCGATGCGGTGGATGTAATCCTCGGCATGGGTCGGCACGTCGAAATTGAAGACGTGGCTGACTGCGGGAATATCGAGTCCGCGCGCCGCCACGTCGCTGGCGACCAGGATCGGGTTCTCTCCGGTGCGAAACGACTCCAGCGCCGCCATGCGGGCGTACTGGTCCATGTCGCCGTGCAGGGCGACGGCCGGAAGCCCATGTTTCAGAAGCGATTTGTGCAGCGTCGCGACATCGCGCTTGCGGTTGCAGAACACGATCGCGTTCTGCAGGTCGCGGGCGTCGCGGATGAGTTTGCGCAGCGTGTCGCGCTTCTCGAAATCCTGCCCGTTCGAGGCGATCAGGCGCTGCGTGATGGTGGTGGCGGCGGTGGCCGGTCGCGAGGCCTCGATCCGGATCGGGTTGTGCAGGAACTGTTCGCTGATCCGCGTGATCTCGGGCGGCATCGTCGCGGTGAAGAACAGCGTCTGGCGGGTGAAGGGCACCAGTTTGCAGACGCGCTCGATGTCGGGAATGAAGCCCATGTCGAGCATGCGGTCGGCCTCGTCGATGACGAGGAGCTCGACGCCGGTGAGCAGCAGCTTGCCGCGCTCGACATGGTCGAGCAGGCGGCCGGGCGTGGCGATCAGCACGTCGACGCCGCGCGTGATCTTGGCGTCCTGGTCGCCGAAGGAGACGCCGCCGATCAGCAGCGCGACGGAGAGCTTCTGGTTGACGCCGTAGCGGGAGAAATTCTCCTCGACCTGGGCGGCGAGTTCGCGTGTCGGCTCCAGGATCAGCGTGCGCGGCATCCGGGCGCGGGCGCGGCCGTTCTCCAGGATCGTCAGCATCGGCAGGACGAAGGCGGCGGTCTTGCCCGTGCCGGTCTGGGCGATGCCGAGAACGTCGCGACGGGCGAGGACGTGGGGGATGGCCTGCGCCTGGATCGGGGTCGGGGTGGAATAGCCTGCGGTCGTGACCGCGGTCAGAACCTTTTCACTCAGGCCGAGTTCGGCAAATGACATCGAATGTTGCGCTTCTTCAAAGGTCGGTTACTCGTGGCGGGACGACCGATCAACCGCGACGGTGGCGCGACTTTTCTTTCCAGCGCGCCTTCGGACACCTGTGCAATGCAGAAAAAGCGCGGCGAAGTCAATAATCTAGCGTGGGGACGACCATGATGACAGCGAATGTCGAGCCGCTGGTGCTGGTTCCGGGGCTGAGCTGCACGGCGGCGCTGTATGGGCCGCAATGGCCGGCCCTGGCGCCGGGTCGGCCGATCCTCGTCGCCGACCACGCCCGCGACGACACGATGGCGGCGATCGTCTCCCGCCTGCTCGCCGCCGCGCCGGAGCGTTTCGCGCTGTGCGGGTTGTCGATGGGCGGCTACATCGCGCTGGAGGCGATGCGCCGCGCGCCGGAGCGGGTGACGCGGCTGGCGCTGCTCGACACCAGCGCAAAACCGCCGACGCCCGAGAGCAACGCGCCGCGCGAGCAGATGATCGCGCTGGCGGAGAAGGGGGCGTTCGACAACGTCACGACGCTGATCTGGCAACGGCTGGTCGCCGCCGACCGGCTGGCCGACGAGCCGCTGCGGCTCGCCGTGCGAGCCATGGCAGAGGAGATCGGGGCGGAGGGCTTCATTCGTCAGCAGCGGGCGATCATGGCCCGGCCCGACTCGCGGCCGGGTCTGCCGGCTATTTCCGTGCCGACGCTGGTGCTGGTGGGAGAACACGACCAGATCACGCCACCGGATGATTCGCGCGAGATCGCGGCCGGCATCGGCGCCAACGCCCGGCTCGTGGTAGTCCCGTGCTGCGGCCATCTCTCGACGCTGGAGGCGCCGGAGGCGGTCACGCGCGAGCTGCTGGACTGGCTGGCCTGAAAGCTCAGCGCGGAACGATGCAGGGGTCGAGCCGCGTCTCGCCGGCCCGCTTCAGGATCGAGCCGGTGACGAGCGGATCGAAGGTCTGGCCGCGGCTGACGGCGGACGCCACCTGGTTCAGGCGTTCGGTGTCGAGCTGGGCCGTCTGGGTCGAGACGAAGTTGGCGGCGATGACCGAGAGAAAGGCGATCGCCGCGCCGGCCTTCGCGATGTCGGCGAGCATCGTGCCGCGCTCGTTCTTCCAGAACAGTTCGATCAGCCGCATCGGGCTCGCTCCGCGTTGTCCGCGCGATGCGGACGGTCGCTTCACCATGCGGGAGAAGCCGTAAAAGGATGGTTAGCGAAGCGTTGTCAGGCATCGCGCAGACCTGAAGCGCCGTCCTGTCTGGTTTGCTCCGCCGCGCTCGAATGGCGGCGCCTAAAGGTCGATCAGTTCGCCCGCGAACGCCGCCCGCTCCTGGATGAACAGGAAGCGCGCCTCGGGCTTGTTGCCCATCAAGCGCTCGACCACGTCGGCGGTCTCGTCGCGCGCCTCGTGCTCGACCATGACCTTGAGCAGGATGCGCTTGCTCGGGTCCATGGTGGTTTCCTTGAGCTGCGCCGGCATCATCTCGCCGAGACCCTTGAAGCGGCTGATCTCCGGCTTCCTGCCCTTGAAGACCGAGGCGATCAGCTCGTCCTTGTGCGCGTCGTTGCGGGCGTAGACCGACTTGCCGCCGGCCTGCAGCCGGTAGAGCGGCGGCACGGCGAGGTAGAGATGGCCGCGCTCGATCAGCCGCGGCATCTGGCGCCAGAAGAAGGTCACCAGCAGCGAGGCGATATGGGCGCCGTCGACGTCGGCGTCGGTCATCACGATGACCTTCTCGTAGCGCAGATCGTCCTCGCGGAACTGGGCGCCGATGCCGCAGCCGAGCGCCAGGATCAGGTCGGCGAGCTGCTGGTTCGCGTTCAGCTTCTCGCGCGTCGCGTTGGCGACGTTGAGGATCTTGCCGCGCAAAGGAAGAATGGCCTGCGTCGCGCGGTTGCGCGCCTGCTTGGCCGAGCCGCCGGCCGAATCGCCCTCGACGATGAACAGCTCCGAGCCGGCCGCGCCTGCATTGCTGCAATCGGCGAGCTTGCCCGGCAGGCGCAGCTTCTTCGTCGCGGTCTTGCGCGAGACCTCCTTTTCGAGGCGGCGGCGCAGGCGCTCGTCGGCCCGGTCGACCGACCAGTCGAGCAGGCGCAGCGCCTGCTGCGGGGCCGCCGCCAGCCAGTGGTCGAAGGCGTCGCGGACCGCGTTCTCGACGATGCGCGCGGCCTCCAGCGTCGCCAGCTTGTCCTTGGTCTGGCCCTGGAATTCCGGCTCGCGGATGAACACCGAAAGCATCGCGGCGCAGGTCGCCATGACGTCGTCGGAGGTGACCTGCGCCATGCGCTTGCTCTGGCCGATGCGCTCGGCATGGTCGCGCAAGCCGCGCAGCAGCGCGATGCGCAAGCCCTGCTCATGCGTGCCGCCCTCGGGCGTCGGGATCGTATTGCAATAGGACGAGGCGAAGCCGTCCTCGCCCGTCGCGAGCCAGGCGATCGCCCATTCGAGCGAGCCATGGCCGCCGGCCCTGGTGATCTTGCCGGCGAAGATCGGTTCGGCGACGAGGTCCTTGCCCTCGATCTCGCGGCCGAGATAGTCGCGCAAGCCCCCGGGAAACTTGAACACGGCTTCGGCCGCGACGTCGCCCTCCGGCTGAAGCAGCGACGGAGCGCAACGCCACCTGATCTCGACGCCGCCGAAGAGGTAGGCCTTGGAGCGCGCCATCCGGTGCAGGCGGGCGGGCGTGAAATGCGCGCCCTCGCCGAAGATCTGCGCGTCCGGATGGAAGAGCACGCGGGTGCCGCGACGGTTCGCCACCGGCCCCACCGTCTCCAGCGGGCCCAGCGGAAGGCCGCGCGAAAAGGACTGGCGGTAGAGCGTCTTGCCGCGCGCGACCTCGACCTCCAGCCGGTCCGAGAGCGCATTGACCACCGAGACGCCGACGCCGTGCAGGCCGCCCGAGGTCTCATACGCCTTCGAGTCGAATTTGCCGCCGGCGTGCAGCGTCGTCATGATGACTTCGAGGGCGGACTTGCCGGGAAACTTCGGATGCGGATCGACCGGGATGCCGCGGCCGTTGTCGGTGACCGCGATCGAGCCGTCAGCCAGCACCTCGACGTCGATGAAGCTGGCATGGCCGGCCACGGCCTCGTCCATGGCGTTGTCGATCACCTCGGCGAAGAGATGATGCAGCGCCCGCTCGTCCGTGCCGCCGATATACATGCCTGGCCGGCGCCGAACCGGCTCCAGCCCCTCCAGCACCTCGATGGCCGAAGCGTCGTAGCCGGCCTCCGACAGCGTGCCGCCGCGCTGCGCCGGCTCCGGGGCGCTCCGGGCCGGTTTCGGGGGGGCTGCCGGCAGGGGCGGGCGCACTTCCGGGCGTTGCCGCGGCGTCGCCATCGCGTCCGGCCCGAAGAGATCGTTGTGCGCCATTGCCTGGGACGGCCTTCCTGATTCGCGAGGTTCGAGGTTAGCGCATTCGCATCCGACACGCGCCGAGGGCTTCGCCATAGCCGAAACTCGCGCCGGCAGAAAGCCGGCGCGTCAGTCCCGGACGGGCCGGTGGCGAACGAACAGCAGCGCCGCGAAGGCCAGCAGGCCCAGTCCGCTGGTCAGCCAGATCGCACTGAGGCCGTAGCGATCGAGCGCGAAGCCGAAGATCAGCGGCGCCGCCGCCTGAAGCATTCGGCTCGGCCCGCTGATCAGGCCCTGGGTCAGGCCGTAGCCGACGGGGCCGAACAGCGCGAGCGGCAGCGTTCCCTTGGCGATCGTCAGCACGCCGTTGCCGGCCCCGTGCAGGAAGGCGAACGCATAGGCTCCCGGGGCGCCGAGCCAGAGCAGGACGGCCGCTCCG
>JAKFWE010000383.1 GCA_021732895.1 Allobosea sp.
GGCGAGCGCAGCTCCAGGACGGGCTCGGCGGGCGCGGGCGCGGGCGCCTGTAGCGCGACGGGCGCGCCGCGCAGCCGCGCCTCGGCCTTCAGCCGCTCGGCGACCTGGGCGATGCGAGCCTCGGCGTCGTCCATCTCGGCATGCGCGGTCGCAGGCTTGTCGATGCCCGTGGCGACGACGGAGACGCGCACGACGCCTTCGAGCGATTCGTCGAAGGTCGCGCCGACGATGATGTTGGCCTCGGAATCGACCTCCTCGCGGATGCGGGTGGCGGCCTCGTCGACCTCGTAGAGCTTCATGTCGCGCCCGCCGGTGATCGAGATCAGCAGGCCGCGCGCGCCCTTCATCGAGACGTCGTCGAGCAGCGGGTTGTTGATCGCCGCCTGGGCCGCGGTCAGCGCGCGCTTTTCGCCCTGCGCCTCGCCGGTGCCCATCATCGCCTTGCCCATGCCGCGCATCACGGCGCGCACGTCGGCGAAGTCGAGATTGATCAGGCCCGGGCGGACCATCAGGTCGGTGATGCAGGCGACGCCGGAATAGAGCACCTGGTCGGCCATGCCGAAGGCGTCGGCGAAACCGGTCGTCTCGTTGGCGACGCGGAACAGGTTCTGGTTCGGGATCACGATCAGCGTGTCGACCGCCTCGTTGAGCTCGCCGATGCCGGCCTCGGCCATGCGCATGCGGCGATGGCCCTCGAACTGGAACGGCTTGGTGACGACGCCGACGGTGAGGATGCCCATGTCGCGGGCGACGCGGGCGATCGCCGGGGCCGCGCCCGTGCCGGTGCCGCCACCCATGCCGGCGGTGATGAAGACCATGTGCGCGCCGGAGAGCTGGTCTCGGATCTCGTCGATGACCTCTTCTGCGGCCGCGCGGCCGACTTCCGGCTGGGAGCCGGCGCCGAGGCCCTCGGTGACCTGCAGGCCCATCTGGATGATGCGCGAGGCGCGCGACAGGGCGAGCGCCTGCGCGTCGGTGTTGGCGACGACGAAATCGACGCCGTCGAGGCCCGCCTCGATCATGTTGTTGACCGCGTTGCCGCCGGCGCCGCCGACGCCGAACACCGTGATCCGGGGCTTGAGTTCCCGGATGTCCGGGGCTTGCAGATTCATCGCCATGGTTGCCTCTTCCAGAGTCCGTCCGGCGCCTGGCGGGAGCCGTCCCGATTGCTAGGGTCTTCGATGTCAGTCGTTCTTCGATCCTGCCGGCGCAACGCCGTCAGGATCGCGTCTGCTAGAAACTTTCCTTCAGCCAGCGGCCGACGCGGGAGAAATAGCCGTCCGTACCGGTCACGGAGAACGATCCGCTGGCGCGCGGCTCGAAATGCTCGACATGGGCCACCTGCGGATAGACCAGCAGGCCGACCGCGGCCGCGAAGGACGGCCCCTTGCCGGCCTCGGGCAATCCCTTGATGCCGAGCGGCCGGCCGGTCCGGACATGGCCGCCGAGAATGCGCCGCGCCAGTTCCGGCATGCCGGTGAGCTGGCAGGCGCCGCCCGTCAGCACGACGCGCCGGCCCGCCTGCGCCGAGAACCCGGCCTGGGCCAGCCGGTCGCGGACCAGCTCGAGAATCTCCTCGACGCGCGGCCTGATGATCCGCACCAGATGCGACTTGGCGAGATGGTTCGGCGTGTCGCGCTCGTCGTCGTCGACCTGCGGCACCGCGATCATGTCGCGCTCGTCCGACGCGCTGGCGATGGCCGATCCGTGCAACGTCTTCAGGCGCTCGGCGGCCGAGACCCGGGTCGAAAGCCCGCGCGCCACGTCCATGGTGATGTGGTTGCCGCCGACCGCGACGGCGTCGGCATGCACGAGATGACCGCCGGAGAAGACGCCGAGACTGGTGGTGCCGCCGCCCATGTCGATGACGACGACGCCCATCTCGGCCTCGTCGTCGACCAGCACGGAAAGGCCCGCCGCATAGGGCGTCGCGACCACCGCCTCGACCTCGAGATGGCAGCGCTCGACCGCGAGCATGACGTTGCGCGCGGCCGCCGCCTCGCAGGCGACGACATGCATGTCGACGGCGAGCCTGGCGCCGATCAGCCCGCGCGGGTCGAGCACGCCGGACACGCCGTCGAGCCCGTAGCCCGTCGGCAGCGAATGCAGCACAGCCTTGCCGGGCGCGATCGCATGCGTCGCGGCCGCGGCCAGCACCCGCTTGACGTCGCTGTCCTTCACCACGCCGCCGCGCAGATCGACGCTCGCCGCGTAGTGCTGCGAACCGAGGCGGCCTCCGGTCAGGTTGACGATGACGGACTGGACCTCGACCTTGGCCATGCGCTCGGCCGCGTCGACCGCGGCGCGGATGCAGCGCTCGGCGCTTTCGAGATCGACGATCGCCCCGCCCTTCAGCCCGAGCGAGCGCTGGTGGCCGATGCCGATGATGCGCGCCACATGGGTGCGCCCGCGCAGGCGCTCGTTCGCCTCGGCCGGATTCAGCTCGGCGATCAGGCAGACGACCTTGCTCGTTCCGATGTCGAGAATCGAGAGCGTCGCGCTCTTGCGCGAGGACAGCGGGCGCATCCTGGGGGTCAGGCCCTGGGACGAGAGGTTCATGCCTCGCCGCCATTCTTCTTGCCCTTGGTCTTGAGCTGGACGGCGCGTGCGCCGGCGCCCTCCTCGGTCAGGCGCAGCGCCACGCGGTCGGGCTGGCGCAGATCGATCGCCAGAATATCCTTCTCCAGCAGCCGAACATCGCTCTCCAGGGCGATCAGCCGTTTGACCGCCGCCGCCGGCTCGTCCTCCGGCAGGCGAACCTCGACGCCGCCCTCCAGTTTCAGCGTCCAGCGCCGCCCGGCGACGAGGCTCCCGGCGCGCACGCGCGGCGCCAGCGGCCCGGCTTCCCGGAGCAGGTCGAGATACTCGCGGGCGCGGGTGTTGGCCCCCTCGCCGACGACCAGCGGCAGATGCGCGAAACGTCCGTCGTCCATGCGGTCGATCACGGTGCCGTCGGCGGCGATGACGAAGAGCTCGCCCCTGAGTTGCCAGAGCGCATAGGGCTCGCGCTCGGTCAGCGTGATCGAGATTTCACCGGGATAGAGCTTGCGGATCGTCGCCTGCCGGATCAGCGGCGCGGCCTCGAGGCGCCGGCGCGCCTCCTCCGCGTCGAAGAAGGGCAGCGAGACCTTGGGATCGATGCCGGCGGTGATCAGGACCTCGATTTCCGACAGCTCGGCGATGCCGGAGATCGTGACGCGATCGACGCCGAATCCGACCATGCGCGCCAGCACGTGACGCGGCTCGCCGAGATCATGGCGCAGGGTCTCGACCTGTCCGCCGACGGACATTCCGGCCGCGGCGCTGGCCCCGAGGAAAGCGAGCGCAAGCCAGGTGCCGATCCGGCGCGGCAGACGCTGGCCGAGCGGCACGGAGACGGCGCTGCGGCGCGCGGCGCGCAGCCAGCGTGGCGAACGCTCGCCGACCAGCAGTTGCGGCCCGGCGACCGCCGTCGGCGCGCGCGCGACGGGCAGGCCCGCCGCCGCTTTCACCGATCCAGGGAGGCGTCCTCCACGATCCATTTGACGAGCTCACCGAAGTTCAGGCCCGCATGGGCAGCCAACTCGGGCACCAGGCTGGTCTCGGTCATGCCGGGCTGCGTGTTGACCTCCAGCCAGACGAGCGTTTCGCTCTCGTCGTCGTAGCGGAAGTCCGACCTGCTGACGCCCCGACACCCGATTGCTTGATGCGCCGTTAACGCACACTCTTCGATCTGCTGGTAAATTTTTGGTAAAATTTGCGCCGGGCAAATGTGGATCGAGCCGCCTTTCGTATATTTGGCGTCGTAGTCGTAGAACTCGCCGGTCGAGGCTTTGATCTCGGTGACGCCGAGCGAGCGGTCGCCCATCACGGCGCAGGTCAGTTCGCGCCCGGCGATGAAGGTTTCGGCCATCAGCATCTCGCCGCAGGGCCAGTCCGGTCGGGCGATCTCCTGCGGCGGGTGCTCGCGCCCCTTCTTGACGATGACGACGCCGACCGACGAGCCCTCGTCGATCGGCTTCAGCACATAGGGCGGCGGCAGGACATGGCGCCTGGCCGCCTCGAAGCGCGAGACGTTGACGCCGTGGGCGACGGGCACGCCGGCGGCGGCGACCACCGTCTTGGCGCGGTCCTTGCGGATCGCCAGCGCCGAGGCGAGCACGCCGGAATGGCTGTAGGGAATCCCGAGGATTTCGAGCATGCCCTGGATCGTGCCGTCCTCGCCGAAGCGGCCATGCAGGCAGTTGAAGACGACGTCGGGCCTCAGCGCGGCGAGGACCTGGGCGATGTCGCGCTGCACATCGACGCGCGTGACGCGGTAGCCGACGCTTTCCAGCGCGGCCGCGCAGCCGGCGCCAGTGTCGAGACTGACCTGGCGCTCGACGGACCAGCCGCCCATCAGCACTGCGACGTGTTTGCTCATGCGGGTCCTCGGGTAGCGCGCAACGCGCCGAAGCTGCCGCCGGGGTGGTTAATGCAGCGTTAAGGAATTCGAGAAAAGCCGCCTGGCGACTCAGCGCGCCCCTTGGGCCGCCACGCCGACCCGCTTGATCTCCCAGTGCAGCTCGACGCCGGAGTTCTCCTTCACGCGGCGCCGCACCTCCTCGCCCAGCCCCTCGACATCGGCCGCCGTCGCGCCGCCGGCATTGATAAGAAAATTGCAGTGCATCTCCGAGACCTGCGCGCCGCCGATGCGCAGGCCGCGGCAGCCGGCGGCGTCGATCAATTGCCAGGCCTTGCCGCCGGGCGGGTTCTTGAAGGTCGAGCCGCCGGTGCGCTCCCTGATCGGCTGGGCGGCCTCGCGCGCCGCCGTCACGCGGTCCATCTCTTCCTGGATCGCTTCCCTGTCGCCCGGCCGCCCCTGGAACAGCGCCGAGGTGAAGACGATGTCGTGGGTCGACGCCGCGCTGTTGCGATAGGTGAAGCCCATCTGCGCGTGGCTGAACGTCACGATCTCGCCCGCACGCGTGACGCCGCGCGCACTCACCAGCACGTCGGTCGTCTCGCCGCCATGCGCGCCGGCGTTCATGCGCAGCGCGCCGCCGACGCAGCCGGGAATGCCGCGATAGAAGGCGAGCCCGTCGAGCGAGGCGTCGGCCGCGGCGCGGGCCAATTTGACGTCA
>JAKFWE010000158.1 GCA_021732895.1 Allobosea sp.
AGCTGGATCAGCCCCGCCTTGGCGGCGGCGTAGGGCGCCACCGAGATCGCCACCCGCTCTCCCAGGATGGAAGCGATGTTGACGATCGCGCCGCCGGTCTCCTGCTGCGCCATGATCCGGGCCGCGCCCTGGGCGGCGAAGAAGCAGCCCTTCAGGTTGACGTCGAGATGCGAATCCCATCGCGCCTCGGTGAGATCCATGGCGCGCTCGGGCTCGGCGATTCCGGCGTTATTGACCAATACGTCGAGCCCTCCCATCGCGGCATGCGCCTGCGCGATCGCTGCCTCGATCGCGGTCACGGACGCCATGTCGATGGCGAGCGGGCTGACCCTGCCTGACAGGTCCTAGCAGTCCCGCGCCAGCGCCTCCAGCCGGTCGAGCCGGCGCGCGGCGGCGCAGACATGGGCGCCCTTGCCCGCCAGCACCCGCACGAAATGCGCGCCCAGGCCCGACGACGCGCCGGTGACCAGCACACGCTTGCCCTTCAGATCGGAATACATGCAGTCCCCTCGCCGCCGGCGCTACGACGTCAGGGGACAACGCGCCGCCCGCAGCGTCAACCGCGGCGGCGCCTCATGCGGCGGCGTCTGCTCGCCTCATGACGGGCGCCAATGCGAGGATGCGCTTCATGTCGGCGAGGAACCGCGCGCTCTCGCGAACCCTCGTGGCCTCGTCGGGCAGGCGCAACAGATAGGACGGATGCACCGTCGCGATCAGCCGGGCGCCGTCATCGAGCACGAGATCGCGACCGCGCAGCGAGGACAGGGTCGCCGCATGGCCGGTCAGCGCGTGCAGCGCGGTCGCGCCCAGCGACACGATCAGGCGTGGCTTGACGAAATCGCGCTCGAGCCCGAGCCAGAAGCGGCAGGCTTGCACCTCGCCGGCGTCGGGCTTCTGGTGAATCCGGCGCTTGCCGCGCAGCGAGAATTTGAAGTGCTTGACCGCGTTGGTGACATAGGCCCGGCTGCGATCGATCCCGGCGTCGGCGAGCGTCCGGTCGAACAGGCGGCCGGCCGGCCCGACGAAAGGCCGGCCGGCGAGATCCTCGTGATCGCCGGGCTGCTCGCCGACGAACATCACCGGGGCGTCGAGCGGTCCCTCGCCGAAGACGGTCTGCGTCGCGTGCCGGCACAGGCCGCAGCGGGCGCAGTCGCGCGCGGCGGCGGCGGCCTCGACGAGGCTCCGAGGGAGCGTGTCGAGGGGCGTCGGTTCCTGCACGGGATGACGCCGGGTCTGCCGCACATGTCGCTCGGGGGCCGGTGTCGGATCGTTCATGATCATCTCCCGCGCGCGCCGCGGCGCCCCCGCGATCAGGGGAGAAATCAACCCGGCCTCCGGCAGGTTGCGCCAGTACTTCATCGGCATCTCGGCTTTCATCGCCTTGATCTTGAGCCGGGCCGGATTGAAAATGTTGGTGTAGTAGGTTCGCCAATGGACCTCGATCGCGTCGCCGTCGGGCGCGTCGGCCCTGGTCGCGCCGGCCGCGAGATGCAGCGTCGCGCCGTCCCAATGTAGCGAGCGCGACGGCGTCAGGATCGACCAGCGCATCGACGAGAAGCGCTTCACGAAGAACGACGCGACGCGCTCGACGATGAAATGCTCCGGCTCGAACCAGGCGACGAAGGCCTCCGCGCCCGTCTCGTCGCGCACCTCGCGAAAGCGCACGAACGCCGTCATCTTGTGCAGGTCGCGCCGCACCGCTCGCGCCATCGCCTCGGCGCGATGCACGTCGGGATCGGTCGCGACCCGAAACAGATGCGGATCGTCCTGCAGCCGCAGCAGCAGGCGATAGAGCAGGCCGAAGCGCTCCGGATCGCTGTGACAGATCGCTTGAGCGGCGAGGTCGATGAACCCGCGCGGCACGTTGAGCGTCCGCGCCGGCGCATCTGCTTCGACACTGTCGTCAGCCCCGGCCCCGAACAGGTCGCCGTCGTCGCCGCCCACCTGCCAGAGAATGTCCTCCGGCCGGACCCGCGCCGCCGCGAGGGCCCGCGCCCGCACGCGCCACGCGCCGAAATCCGCAGGCTGCGCGAGCCGGACGGTGCGCATCACAACAGCGCCAGTTGCTGCGGCCGGGGCGCGAACCGCTGGCGCAGCCGGTCAGCGTCCAGCGCCGCGCCCGGCCGCCAACCCTCGGCGACGATGAAATGGCGCAGCGTCGAAAGCGACCGCGCCAGCCTGCCGACATCCTCCAGCCGCAGCCGGCGGAAGCGCCGGGTCTCGAGGATGCGCTTGACGCTGCGCGCGCCCAGCCCCGGCACGCGCAGCAGCGTCTCGCGGTCGGCCCGGTTGACGTCGACCGGAAAGCGCCCGCGATGGCGCAGCGCCCAGGCGAGCTTGGGGTCGATGTCGAGGTCGAGCATGTCGCCGGATTGCGCGTCGAGAATTTCTTCGACCTCGAAACCATAGAACCGGGTCAGCCAGTCGGCCTGGTAGAGCCTGTGCTCGCGCATCAGCGGCGGCTCGCTCAGCGGCAGATGCCGGGACGAATCCGGGATCGGGCTGAAGGCCGAGTAGTAGACCCGCTTCAGACCGAAGGCGCCGTATAGCTGCGCGCTCCGGTCGAGGATGGCGGCGTCGCTGGCGCCGTCCGCCCCGACGATCATCTGCGTGCTCTGGCCCGCCGGCGCGAAGCTCGGCGCCTTGCGTGACGTTCGGCGGGCCTCCCGACTCTCCTCGATGCCGAGCCGCAGCCTGCCCATCGCCGCGCCGATCTCGGGCGCGCGCTTCTCAGGCGCGAAGCGCTTGAGCGAGACCTCGCTCGGCAACTCGACATTGATCGAGACGCGGTCGGCGAAGAGGCCTGCCCGGGCGACGAGGTCGGGGCTGGCGCTCGGAATGAGCTTGAGATGGATGTATCCGCGAAATCCGTGATCGACCCGCAGGCTCTCGGCGACGCGCACCATTTCCGCCATCGTATAGTCTGGCGAGCGGATGATGCCCGACGACAGGAACAGGCCCTCGATGTAATTGCGCTTGTAGAAGTTCAGCGTGAGATCGACGACCTCCTCGACCGAGAACCGCGCGCGCCGCACGTTGCTGGACGAGCGATTGATGCAGAAGACGCAGTCATAGCTGCAGAAATTCGTCAGCAGGATCTTGAGCAGCGAGATGCAGCGGCCGTCGGGCGCATAAGAGTGGCAGATGCCCGAGCCTGTGGTCGAGCCGATGCCCTTGCCGCCGAGCGAATCGCGTTTCGTCGTCGCGCTCGACGCGCAGGATGCGTCGTATTTCGCGGCGTCGCTGAGGATCGCGAGTTTCTCGATCGTGCCAAGCTGGGCCAAGGCCACACTCCATGTTCATGTTATGTTCGATGACTAACATGCGCCGCGCGACGGCGCCACCCGACGCCCCGGACGAATCGTCGCGGCGACGGCGGAACCCGCCGCGGGGGCCGGCGTTGACGGCACAGGTTCGGCAATGGAGGAACGACATGTTCCGGCTTCTCTTGATCGTCGCGGTGCTCCTGATCGGCTACGACGCCGTCGTGCATCAGGGCGCCTACACCCGCAACGCCTGGGCGAGCGTCGTCGGCGTCACAAACTCGGCCGTCAGCAACGCCAGGCAGTTCGGCGAGGGCGTCCGCGAGGAGCGCCCGGCGCAGGAGACGCGCACGCAGGTCAACTGAGCGCGCGCCCCCGCGACCCGAGCCGGCGGGAGCACCTCCCGCCGGCTTTTTCGCGGCTGGCGACGGGGCGGTACGCAGCGAGGAAACATCGGCCCCGACCAGCCTTTCGGCTGGACAGGGCGTGGCGATGCCGTGATGCTCGCGCCAGCGAAACGGACGGGATTCAGGCGCTTGAACGATATTGGTTCGCCGGCTCAGGCCGAAAACACGGCGTTGCACGCCGAATTGGTCGCGACTCTCAAGGAGCAGATCGTCGCCAAGCTGACCTATTCGCTCGGCAAGAACCCTGCCGTCGCCCAGCCGCATGACTGGCTCACCGCCGGCATTCTCGCGTCGCGCGACCGCATCGTCGATGTCTGGCATCGCGCGACCCGCGAGAGCTACGAGACCGGGCGCAAGCGGGTCTATTATCTCTCGCTCGAATTCCTGATCGGTCGCTCCTTCGCCGATGCGCTCAACAATCTCGGCCTCACCGGCGCGATGGCGCAGGCGATGGCGGAGCTCGGCGTCGATCTTGCGGCGATCGAGACGATCGAGCCCGACGCCGCCCTCGGCAATGGCGGGCTCGGCCGGCTCGCCGCCTGCTACATGGAGGCGATGGCCTCGACCGGCGTGCCGGCGCTGGGCTACGGCATCCGTTACGACCACGGCCTGTTCAAGCAGCGCATCGAGGCCGGCAAGCAGGTCGAGACGCCCGAGGACTGGCTGTCCTTCCGCAATCCCTGGGAGTTCGAGCGCCGCGAGAGCGCCTACAAGATCGGCTTCGGAGGCGCGGTCTCGGCCGCCGAAAAACCGGATCAGGTCGTCTGGACGCCGGAAGAGAGCGTCTTCGCCGTGGCCTACGACACGCCGATCATCGGCTGGCGCGGCCGCGACGCCTCGACCTTGCGCCTCTGGCGGGCGCGGGCGCTGCACCCGCTCTCGCTCGACGCCTTCAACCAGGGCGACATCGTCGGGGCGGTGGCCGAGCGCAGCCGCGCCGAGGCGATTTCGCGGGTGCTCTACCCCAACGATACGACGCCGGCCGGGCAGGAACTGCGCCTGCGGCAGGAATTCTTCTTCACATCCGCCTCGCTGCAGGACCTCGTGCGCCGGCATTATCGCCAGTTCGGCACGCTGACGAACCTGCCCGACAAGGTCGCGATCCAGCTCAACGACACCCATCCTGCGCTGGCCGTGGCCGAGATGATGCGGATCCTGATGGACGAGCACGGCCTGCCCTGGGAAGAGGCCTGGCCGCTGACCAACGGCGCTATCTCCTACACCAACCACACCCTGCTGCCCGAGGCGCTGGAGACCTGGCCGGTCGCGCTCATGGAGCGGCTGCTGCCGCGTCACATGCAGATCATCTTCAGCATCAACGCCCGCTTCCTCGACGGCGTGCGCCGCGCGGCCGGCGGCGAGAGCGTCGATCTGGCGCGCATTTCGATCATCGACGAGCATCATGGCCGCCGGGTGCGCATGGCC
>JAKFWE010000159.1 GCA_021732895.1 Allobosea sp.
CAGCCCCCTGAACATCACGCAGGGGCAGCCCTCTCTCGCAATCGTGATCACACACTACCCAAAAGCAAGCGCTTGTCGACTGCCTGCGGGCGATCAGTAAATTCCACTTCGTGCCCTAGAGGCCGGCCTCCGCCGGACCGTTCCCGACGTCCGGCAGAATGTCGCTCATGAGCGAGAGAAAATCGTGCTGCGCCATGGCGCAAGCCTTGTCCATCAGCAGCGGGGTCGGATGCGAGGGCTCCGCCTGCCGGTAGAAACGGGCCACGGCGCCCATCCGCGCCACGGCCTCGGCGCGCGAGGCAACCGGGACCGGCGGCGCCCCCCCGGCGGCCGTGCCGGCCGGAGCCGCCCAGGCGGGCTCGTCCCCGTCCTCCGCCGACGTCTCGTCGTCGTAGCCGGTCATGGACGCCTCGACGGCCGCGAGGCGCTCCAGTTGCAGCGGGAAGCGCGTCGCCTGGCCGATTTCGATCACCGCCTTGTCGACATGCTCCGGGAACATGATCTGGATGACCTCGATGAGGGACTTTCCGATCAGCTGCTGGGCCTGGCCGAGCAGCAGGACGGCGGGGCTCGATGGTTCCGTGCGGCGGAAATAGTCAAGGCAGGCGGCCAGCGCATCCCTGACCTCGGCGACGCTGCCGCAGGTCGCTGACCCTCCCGTCGTCGCCGGCGTCGCCGCGCCGGCCTCGTTTCCTGCGGCCACGGCGGCGAGGCCGGGCGCGCGCTTGACGACCGCCGCGTCCAGGAAGGCCGCGATCTGCCGCGACAGCGCCGACAACCGCGGCCAGCTCAGGCTCTCTCCGGGCAGCCGTTCCGCCCAGATCGCGGCGATGCGGCCGAGCCTGTCGTTCAGCGCGGCAACCGTATCGCGGACCGCCGTCAGTTCGGCGAGATCGACTTCCGCCAGTGCAAGCTGGATGGCGCCGGCGTCGGGATGCTGCTCGCCCTCGACCAGCCGCGTCTCGCCTGTGGCGACAAGCTGGCTGCGGAACGCCAGGGGCCCGACGCGCCGGGTCATGAGCAGCGGCGCATGCTGCAGCGGCAGGACCACGGCAGCCATGTCGTCGAGGCCCTGCAGCGCGACGTCGCGCATCAGCGCGTCGCCGTCGTCCAGCCTCGGATGAAGCGCCTCCCAGTGCCCGGCGAGGTGATCGGCGATGAGGTCGAGACAGGTTGTGAAGGACGCGAGATCGCGGTTCAGCAGCGAGAGCTTGGCGGCCAGAACGAACAGCCGCAGATCACGGGCGCGAGCTAGCAGCCTGTCGAGATCGGCGAAAGCCGCCGGAAAATCGATCGACGCCCGGTCGAACGCGACCTGCCGCCCATCGTCGTCGCGCCGGAAGAACGAAGTCGGCAGCGCCAGCTCGAGGCGCGCCAGCAGGTTCATCGAGTCGGGATCGTCGTCGAGCGCGGCGCCGCAGGGCTCGTCCGGCGAGGCCGGCTTGGCGAGGTTGCCGAAATTCAGGGACGCCATGACGCATACCGGGGTTCGCAGCGAAGGACGTTCCGCACCCGGGCCATCATGCAGCCGTCGTGAAGGCGGTCAATCGGTCTGGAGCCGGGTCTCGACGCGGCGGTTGTCGGCCGAAAACGGATCGCCGGTGACCGGCTTGCTCTGGCCGTATCCGCGCGCCACGAGCTTGCCGGCGTCGACGCCGCGCTCCTTCAGATAGCGCACCACCGACTGCGCCCGGCGTCGCGACAGATCGAGATTGTAGGAGGCCGTGCCGCTGGCGTCCGTGTGACCCTCGACGGCGAAGCTGCTGGCGGCGAGCTGCGGAGCCTTCAGCGCCTTGGCGAACTCGTCCAGATTGAGTTTCGCATCGGGCTCGAGCACATCGGAGTTGTATTTGAACCTGACCACGAGGTCGAAGGCGGCGACGGCCGTGGCCGGCCTGACCTCATGTCCGGCCTTGTTGCACTCCGCCTCGGTGCCGACGCATACGCCACGCGACGGACCGAGACCACGCGACGGACCGAGGCCGCGCGAGACGCCGAGGCCCGGCGTCGCCTGACCGAAATGTTTGACGATGTCCTCGGCGGTGTAGGTCTGGGCGCGTGCGGAATGCTGCGGGACGGCGCATACTGCGCCCGCAACAAAGATCGCCGTCGCGACAAGGGGTTGCTTGCGCATGAACTCCCTCCCGTCTATCTGAATGACATCAAAAGACTAGCTCTCAGCGTATAAACCGCCGCCGCCGCTACGTCAACGCCGATCCAGCAACTGACGCCATGGGGTTCGTCTAATGCCTACGGAACTTCGTCAGAACGGAAGAATTGCAGAATTCAAAACTCCAGCGAAAGCGGATGAATTCGCTTTGATGAAGTTTGAAGCGGAAGAATATATTAGTGAATTGTTCGAATTCCGAGTAAGAGCTTCAAGCTCAACAGAAGATGCCGATCTCACAAAAATCATCGGCGAGCACTGCTCGATCAGATTCATGCGGCGCAATGGCGAGTTTCGATATTTCAGCGGGATTCTCGCAGAGGCCGAGTGGGTGGCCCATGAACACGACCTTCACATTTACAAATTCAGGCTGAGGCCCTGGCTCTGGCTGCTTTCCCGCCGGACCGACTGCCGGATTTTCAAGAACAAGACTCCGGTCGAGATCATGGAGGCCATCTTCAGCAAGGAGGCCAAATCCGCCTTCGAGGACAAGACCACGACACAACTGCCGAAGATCGACTACTGCGTGCAGTATCGTGAGACGGATCTGGATTTCGTCCTGCGGCTGATGGAAAAATACGGCATCTATTATTATTTCAGGCATTCCGAAACGAAACATACCTTGGTGCTCTGCGACTCGCGCTCGGGCCACAAAATGGTCGAGGCGGCGTCCGAACCGACCTTCAAGGAGGCCGGGCCGAAATTTCCCCTGCTGCCGCAATCTAACACCGCGCAGCGCCGCAGCGAGCATTTCGGCGACTGGTCGACGCGGCGCCGGCTGCGGACGGGGCGGATTCAGCTCAACGACTACGACTACAAGGATTCCGATTCCGATCTGACGAGCCGCGCCGAGAGCGGCTTCCAGAACGCCAAGGCCTATGAGCGATACGACTATCCCGGCGCCTACCTGACCCGCGACCAGGGCGAGCATCTGGCGCGGGTCCGCGTCGAGGCCGAGCAGGCGCGCGACGACCGGCGCTACGCCAGCGGCGAGGCGCCGGGCCTTTTCGCCGGAGCGCTGATGCGCCTGGCCGAGCATGAAATCCTGACGGAGAACGTCGAATATATCGTGGTCGCGGCGAGCCATCGGCTCACCCAGCAGCAATATCGTTCGGGCGACGGCGAGGACGTTTCGGTCTACCGCAGTTCGTTCGAGTTGCAGAAAAGCGAACGGCAGTTCCGCGCGCCGCAGCGCACGGCGCGACCGCTCGCGCTGGGCCCGCATACGGCGAAGGTCGTCGGCAAGGACAACAAGGGCGAGGAGGGCGACATCGACGTCGATGAGTTCGGTTGCATCCTCGTGCGCTTTCGCTGGGACCGGGAGGAGAAATCGACGTCGTGCCGAATCCGGGTCGCGCAGCTCTGGTCAGGCAAGAACTGGGGCGGGCAGATCATCCCGCGCATCGGGCAGGAGGTGATCGTCGAGTTTCTCGAAGGCGATCCCGACTTGCCGCTGGTCACCGGCGCCGTCGTCAACAACCTGCACATGCCGCCCTATGAGCTGCCGGCGAACAAGACCCAGTCCGGCCTCAAGTCGGAATCGACGGACGCCGGCGGCGTTCCGCGCACCTACAACGAGATCATGTTCGAGGATCTCGACGGCCGGGAAATCCTCGGCCTGCGCGCCCAGAAGGATCACAAGATCGAGGTTCTCAACGTCGAGACGCGCACCATCGGGAGCCGCTTCGTCGATGCGGAGTTCTCGCGCAAGACCACCCTGGAGGACGGCAGCGACAAACTCGACATCCTGAACGGCAAGCTCGACGTCACCGCCTCGCGGGAGATCATCATGAAGGTCGGGGAAAGCACGTTCCGGATGCTGCCCAACAGCATCGAGATCACCTCGCCAACGATCACCATCAAGAGCGTGGCGAAGACGGAAGTGCTCAGCGACGGCACGGTGATCGTCAAGGGCGGAATGGTTCTGATCAACTGAGGACGGTGATGTCGAGGCTTCGCTTCAATACGGCGCAGGAGGTGTTCGAGACCTTTCCCTCCGCGCGCCGGCTCATTGCGACGGCGCCGACGCGCGAGCATCCGCTCGCATTTCTGAGCGCGCTTGCGGGGAGCGACGCGCCGAACGAGGCGCTGGGCTTCTGCGCCTTCCTGCTGCCGCGGCGCGAGGCGGTCTGGTGGGGCGTGCAGGCGCTGAAGATGATGCTGCCGCCCGGCGCGCGGCCCGACGCCGGGCTGCTCGCGGCCGAGGCCTGGGCGCGCGAGCCCGACGATGCGCGCCGGCGCGCCGCGCTGGCGCTCGGCGAGGCGGGCGATACCGAGGAGCCCGGAACCTGGATCGCCTTCGCGGCCGGCTATTCCGGCGGCAGCATGGTCGCGACCCACGCCGTGCCGTGCCCGCCCGACATGACGGCGAAGACGGTTCGCATCGCCGTCCTGTCGGCCTATCGCCGTCTGCCGGCGGCGGGACGCGCCGCGGCATTGCGCAGTTGCGTCGAGGCATGCATTCGTTTGGCCGATGACGACAGCCATTCGACGAGACCGTAAGGCAGGCCCGGCCCGATGGCGCTGACACTCACCATCGAGAACCAGACGGCGCTCGCCGATGGCGGCCCGCTCAGCGTCACGCTGAGCGGCGGGCGCGGACTCGACATCGGCCGCGACCAGCATCTCGACTGGACGCTTCCCGACCCGACGCGCAGCGTTTCCGGGCGGCATTGCGAGGTCCGGTTCCGCGACGGGGCCTACTGGCTGAGCGACGTTTCCACTAACGGCACCTACGTCAACGGCGCGAGCCACCGGGTTCAGTCGCCCTACCGGCTGCGCCATGGCGATCGGCTGGAGATCGGCCACTACCTGATAGCGGTCGCGATCGACGGCGTCGAGGTCGCCGCCGCCGGGCCGGCGCAGGCGGCGGCCGAGCCGCTGCGGCCCGACCAGCTCTGGGCGGACAGCGGCGAAGAGGCGCCGCC
>JAKFWE010000013.1 GCA_021732895.1 Allobosea sp.
CCGCCGCCCGTGACGCCGCCATGACCTCCGCCAGTTCGCCCGCTATGACCGTCTCCGAGCTGGAGGCCTTCCTCGACGAGGTTTTTCCGCAGTTGCATCACGGCGGGCGGACCTACTTCGTCGAGGAGGTCGGGCCGATGCGGGCACGGCTGCGCTGCGACTATCATGAGCGGCACCTGCGCCCCGGCGGCACGATCTCCGGCCCGACGATGATGGCGCTGGCGGATCTGGCGCTCTATGTCGCGATCCTGGCCCAGATCGGCCCGGTCGCGCTCGCGGTGACGACGAGCCTGACCTACAACTTCCTGCGCAAGCCGCAGCCGACCGCGCTGATCGCCGAGGCGAGACTTCTCAAGCTCGGCAAGCGGCTGGCGGTCGGCGAGATCGCGCTGTTCTCGCAGGGCGACGGCGACATGGTCTGTCACGCGACCGGGACCTATGCGCTCCCGGCCGAACGCTGAGTTGCGAGGAGCCGGCGATGGCGAAGAAATCTCCCGAGCAGCTCGCGCAGGAATTCGAGGGCCGCAAGGCGAAGGGTCTGGCGAAAGGCGCCGCCGCCTACTGGCCCAATGTCATGGCCAACGCGGTGCTCCGGATCGCCGCCGCCGGCGGCGAGGTCTCGCTCGCCAGCCTCTCCGAGGCGCTGGCCCGCGACGCCGAGACTGCGGAGATAGAACGCGCGGCCGGCGCGACCGAGGCGCTGGCGCGGCTGCGTCAGGCCGTGGCGAGGCGCCCTGGCGGCTAGGGTCCCGATGCGGTCCGCACTGCGCTGGCCGCGTTGCAGCCTTGCCCGCGGGACCATGGCGCTCGGCGGCCCCGGCGGCCATCCTGCGCCACGCAGGAAGGAGCGCCCGATGATCTACGAGGAACGCGACTATCGCATCAGGACCGGCAAGCTCGCCCAGTTCGTTCAGCTCTATGGCGAGCACGGCCTGCCGCTGCAAAAGCAGCATCTTGGCTCCTTCATCGCCTATTTCACCACCGAGATCGGCGAGCTGAACCATGTCGTCGCGCTCTGGGGCTATGCCGATCTCGAGGATCGCGCGCGCCGGCGCAAGGCGATGCTGGCCGATCCGCGCTGGCAGGACTACCTCGCGCGCATCGACGGGCTGATCGAGACCCAGGCGACGCGAATCCTGAACCCGGTCGCCTTTTCGCCGCTGCGATGAACTCCGCTACGATGAGTTCCGCCGCGCAGAACGCCGCCAGCGGCGCCTTTCAGGCCCTGACGCCGGACGGGGCGGTGCTCCGGGCGCGCGCCATCGGCAACGGACCTGCGCTGGTTCTGGTCAGCGGTCTCGGCGGAACGGCCGACTTCTGGGCTTCCAGCGCCGAGACGCTGGCGCGTTCGTTCCGCGTCGTCTGCTTCGATCAGCGCGGCATCGGCGCCAGCACGCGCGGGCAGGCCCCCTGCACCATCGACCAGCTCGCGCTCGACTGTCTCTGCGTGATGGACGCCGCCGATGTGACGCGCGCGGTCGTGCTCGGCCACTCCACCGGCGGCTGCGTCGGCCAGTCGCTGGCCCGCCTGGCCCCCGGCCGGCTCGACGGCCTGATCCTGAGCGCCGCCTGGCTCGGCCCGAGCCGCTACATGGCTGGCCTGTTCGGCGCGCGACGCGCCATCCTCGCCGGGAACCCGCAGGCCTATGCCGCGATGATGACGCTGATGGCCTATCCGCCGGCCTGGCTGGAGGCGAACTGGAGCGTGTTTGAGGCGGCCGTCGCCAATGCTCCGATCACGCCGGAGGCGCGCCGCGTGGTCAGCGAGCGCATCGACGCCCTGCTCGCCTTCGACGGTTCGGCCTCGATCGCGCGCCTGCCGACGCCGGCGATGGTGCTCGGCGCGCGCGACGACATGGTGGCGCCCTTGTTCCTCCAGGAAGCGCTCGCAGCCGCGATGCCGGGCGTGCGCATGACGACGCTCGACAGCGGCGGGCACTTCTTCCCGGTTTCAAAGCCCGACGCCTTCACCGCGACCGTCGCCGAATGGATCGGCGCCTTGGGGTGAGCCCGGCGCCGGACATCGCGCCCTGCGGGAACGCACCCGCCTCAGCCGCGTTGAGCTCCCAAGGCGGGGTGACCGCTGCGCGAGGAGGGCGAAATGAGCGCCACGGAGAAATCAGGTAAGACGACGCCGGCTGTGGAAAGCCTGCGCGACGAACAGCGCGCGCAGCGCCGCGACGAGCAGGCGAAGCGCAAGGATGGCGATCTTCACGAGGCGCTTGAAGGGACGTTTCCGGCCAGCGACCCGGTCGCGGCGCAGAGCGCGACGAAGCCGGGCGGCGCCAAGCGCCGCTGAGCCGCCAAATCAGCGCGGCATGAACGACCCGACGACGAGACGGGCGTCGCCGCGCAGGAACGCCAGCACACCATCTCCCGGCGCCGCGATGCCGAGGGCGTGCCCGGCCTCGACGACGCAGGCGGACCCGTCGCAGTCCAGATCGGCCCGCCCGTCGAGGGCGTAGACGACGTGCTCGCCGCCCGGCAGGGACAGGCTTTCACCCGCGGAGATGACGCGCAGGTCGATCGCGCCGAGAGCCCTGTCGGCGATCAGGTTGACGACCTCGACCGGCCCGTTATCGAGCCGGCTCATGACCGGCGTGCCGCCGTCGTAACGCACGGGCTCGAAGGCGCGCCGCAGCGAAATCTCGCCATCCGGCGTCTCCAGCACGAGGCCGTCCCCGGCGATCACGACCTGCATCCGCTCGAAGCCGGTCAGGTCGGAGAACGGGGCCGCCGTCACGATCGACGTGCGCCCGAAGCGCCAGATCATGCCATCCCAGCCGCCCACCTCCACGCCCTCGCGCCATGCACCGGCGATGTCGAGCGTGACGCCGCCGCCATTCTTCCATGGCGTGCGCCGGTAGCGTTCCGGAGCGAGCGGCGTCAGCCTGGCGGCCATGTCAGGCGTACTGGCCGTGGCAGTGCTTGAACTTCCTGCCCGAGCCGCAGGGACAGGGCTCGTTGCGACCGACCTTGCCCCAGCTCGACGGATCGGCCGGATTGCGTTCGGCGACCGCGACGTCGCCCTCTATGGCGGCGAACTGCATGCCGCCATAGGCGCCGCCCATGCCGGATGGGAAGCCCTGATCGTAGCCGTCCGGCGGCGGCAGGCTGCCCGCCTCCGGCTCGTCGTAGCGCACCTCGATACGCATCAGGTTGCCGGTGACCTGCTCGCGCAGGCGCCCGATCAGCCCGTCGAACAATTCGAAGGCTTCCTGCTTGTATTCGTTCAGCGGGTCGCGCTGGGCATAGCCGCGCCAGCCGATGACCTGGCGCAGATGGTCGAGCGTGACGAGATGCTCGCGCCAGAGATGATCCAGCGTCTGGAGCAGCACCTGCTTCTCGACATAGGTCATGACCTCGTCGGTGTTGCGCGCGATGCGGTCCGCATAGGCCTCGTCGGCGAGCTTGCGGATGCGCTCGCGCAGCTCCGCGTCGGCGATGCCCTCCTCCTTGGCCCAGTCCTCGACCGGCAGGTCGAGGTTGAGGAACTGCAGCACGCCTTCCTTCAGCGCCGCCGTGTCCCATTGCTCGGGATAGGCGTCTTCCGGGATATGACGGGCGACCTGGTCCTCGCAGACGCCGTGGCGCATGTCGTCGATGGTCTCGCGCACGCTGTCCTGGCGCATGAAGTCGCGGCGCTGCTCGAACACGACCTTGCGCTGGTCGTTCATGACGTCGTCGTATTTCAGGATGTTCTTGCGGATGTCGAAGTTGCGCGCCTCGACTTTCCCCTGAGCCTTCTCGACCGCCTTGTTGATCCAGGGATGGACGATCGCCTCGTCCTCCTTGAGGCCCAGCCTTTGCAGCATGCCGTCCATACGGTCGGAGCCGAAGATGCGCATCAGGTCGTCCTGCAGCGACAGGAAGAACTTCGAGCGGCCCGGATCGCCCTGCCGGCCGGCGCGGCCGCGCAGCTGGTTGTCGATGCGCCGGCTCTCGTGGCGCTCGGTGCCGACGATGTAGAGCCCGCCGGCCTTGAGCACGCGCTGCCTGAAATCGGCGACCTCGGCCCGGATCTGCGCCTCGCGCTGGCTGCGCTGCTCGCCTTCGGGCATGTCGCCGAGATCGTGCCTGATGCGCATCTCGGCGTTGCCGCCGAGCTGGATGTCGGTGCCGCGGCCGGCCATGTTGGTGGCGATGGTGATGACGCCGGGCGCGCCGGCCTGCGCGACGATATAGGCCTCCTGCTCGTGGAAGCGGGCGTTCAGCACGGCGAAGGCGTTCGACGGCTTGCCGGCGCGCGCCGCCGCGTAGACCGGCTCCAGCGCCTGCGGATCGGTGAAATCGAGCTGTTTGAAGCCCTCCTTGACCAGCATCTCGGCGACGAGTTCCGAGCGCTCGATCGAGGTGGTGCCGACCAGCATGGGCTGGCCGTTCTCCTGCGCCGACTTGATCTCGCGGATCACGCCGCGGACCTTCTCCTCGAAAGTCCGGTAGACCTCGTCGTCCTCGTCCTTGCGCGCGACGGGCACGTTGGTCGGGATCTCGACGACCTCGAGCTTGTAGATCTGGAAGAACTCGTCGGCCTCGGTCGCCGCCGTGCCCGTCATCCCCGCCAGCTTGCCGTAGAGCCGGAAATAGTTCTGGAAGGTGATCGAGGCCAGCGTCGCATTCTCGGGCTGGACGGTGACGCGCTCCTTGGCTTCCAGAGCCTGATGCAGGCCTTCCGAATAGCGCCGTCCCGGCATCATCCGGCCGGTGAACTCGTCGATGATCACCACCTCGTCATTGCGGACGATGTAGTCCTTGTCGCGGGTGAACAGGCTGTGGGCGCGCAGCGCCTGGTTGACATGGTGGACCAGGGTGACGTTGGCCGCGTCGTAGAGGCTGCCTTCCTTCAGCAGCCCGGCCTCGCGCAGCAACTCCTCGATGTGCTCGTTGCCGGCCTCGGTCAGCGAGACGGCGCGCTGCTTCTCGTCGACTTCGTAATCGCCCTTGACGAGCCCGGGCAGCAGCTTGTCGATCTGGACGTAGAGTTCGGACTTGTCGTCGAGCGGACCGGAGATGATCAGCGGCGTGCGCGCCTCGTCGATGAGGATCGAGTCGACCTCGTCGACGATCGCGAAGTGGTGGCCGCGCTGCG
>JAKFWE010000011.1 GCA_021732895.1 Allobosea sp.
GGGGGAGAGTCCAGGCCGTCGCCTGAAACGGTCGTCGAGCCGGATTCTGCACGCCCCCCCATCCCTAACCCTTCCCCACCGCAAGCGGGGGGAAGGGGACACGGGGCCGTGGCGCCATGTTCTCGAACGACCATCACGCGCCCTCGCCGGTGCTGGCGACCAGCGCCCTGAAGGCGTCCATGTCGTGCCGCCGGGCGAAGGCGACGAAGCTCTCCTCGGGCCCAGCGCGGTGCACGGCCCAGGTCCGCAGGATCGCCTCGACCAGCGCCGGCGCGTCCTCGGCGCGCACCTTCTCGCGAAAGGGCCGGGCCATGCCGCCATCGACGCCATAGCCGCCGCCGACCAGCACGTCGTAGCCCGGCACGGCATCGCCCTCCTCGCCGACCGGCGCCTTCGCGCCGATCAGCCCCAGATCGCCGATATAGTGCTGGGCGCAGGAGTGGTGGCAGCCGGTCAGGTGGATGTTGACGGGCGCATCCAGCGTGATGCGCGGCTCGCACCAGGCGGCGATGGCGAGCGCATCCTCCTTGGTGTGGGCGGCGGCGAATTTGCAGCCCGTGGCGCCGGTGCAGGCGATCAGCCCGGCGCGCAGGATCGAGGTCTCGGCCGAGAGCCCGACCGCCCGGAGATTGGCGACGACATCGTCCACCCTGGCGTCGGGCACGCCCGAGATCAGCAGGTTCTGCCAGACGGTGAGGCGGATATCGCCATCGCCGCAGGCCTGCGAGATGTCGGCGATGGTCCGCATCTGGGCGACCGTGAGCTTGCCGACAGGCAGTGCGACGCCGATCCAGTTCAGCCCGGCCTGCGCCTGTCGATGCACTCCGATATGGGCGAGGCGGTCATAGACCGGGCGCGGCTTGACGAAGCCCGCATCGAGCCGGATCAGCTTGCGGGCAAGCTTCTCTTCCACGGCGGTCAGGAATTTGTCGAAGCCCCATGAATCCAGAACGTATTTGAGCCGCGACTTCGCGCGATTGGTGCGGTCGCCACTAGCGATGAACACGCGCACGATGGCGTCAGCGACTGCAACCGCATCCATGGGCGCGACGATGACTCCAGTGTCGCGGGCGAGATCGTGATGGCCGGTGATGCCGCCGAGCGCGAGGCGATACCAGATGCCGGGCGCGACCGGATGACCCTCGAACGAAGCGCCCTCCGTCACCTCGATCGCCTGGAAGCCGATGTCGTTGGTGTCCTCCAGCGTCGCGATGGAGCCCGCGCCGTCGAAGGCGACGTTGAACTTGCGCGGAAGCCCGTAGAGCGAACGGTCGTTCAGGATGTGGTGGTGCCAGGCGCGGGCATGGGGCCGGGTGTCGAGCAGTTCGAGCGGATCGACGCCGGCCGTCGCCGAGCCCGTGACGTTGCGGATGTTGTCGGCGCCGGAGCCTTTCGCGGTGAGGCCGAGATCGGCGAGGCCCTCGATCAGCGCAGGCGCGTTCTCGGCCGGTATCTCGCGGACCTGCAGGTTGGCGCGGGTGGTGACGTGCGCATAGGGGCCGCAGAGGCGTTCGGCGAGATCGGCGACGCCTGCGAACTGCCAGGCTTTCAGGATGCCGTTGGGGATGCGCAGGCGGCACATATAGCTGTTCTGGGCCGGGGCGACGTAGAACAGGCCGTGATAGCGCCAGCGGAAATTGTCCTCGGGCTTGGGATAGGTCCCCGCTTTCGCCTGCGCCTTGAAGCGGGCATAGGCGTCGAACGGGTGCTCGGCCGCCTTCCATTTCTCCTGATCGACGAGCCTGCCGCCGGACGCGACGGTTTTCGCCTGCGCCTCCTGATGCTCCTTGTCCGGCCCAGACGGCGCGGCCTGGCCGCCAGCGCCCGGCGCGCCGCCGAGCGGGCCGAGGCCACGCGCGGCGCGGGCGGACTGCATGCCGGACATGAAGCCTTCGAGATAGCGCTTCTGGTCGGAGGTGAAGTCGGTGGTCATGGCGTGCTCCCCTTCTCCCCTCGGGGGAGAAGGTGGCCCGGCGCAGCCGGGTCGGATGAGGGAAGACCGGGTGAGCGGACCGCCGTCCATCCCTCATCCGTCAGCGCTTCGCGCTGCCACCTTCTCCCCCGAGGGGAGAAGGAAGCGCGCAGCGCTTCGTCCTTCATCGAACACGCCATCACGCCGCCTCGACGAACCTGTGCCGCTCGTAGAGGAACTTCAGCACCGCCTCGCGGGCCGCGATGTAGGTGCGGTCGGCGACCAGCTCGAGCCGCTTGCGCGGGCGCTCGAGGCGCACCTCCAGCACCTCGCCGATGCGGGCCGAGGGGCCGTTGGTCATCATCACGATCCGGTCCGACAGCAGCACCGCCTCGTCCACGTCATGGGTGATCATGATCATGGTGTTCCCGAGCGAGGCGTGGATCTGCATGATCGAATCCTGCAGATGCGCCCGCGTCAGCGCGTCGAGCGCGCCGAACGGCTCGTCGAGCAGCAGGATCTTGGGCTCCATGGCCAGCCCGCGCGCGATGCCGACGCGCTGCTTCATGCCGCCCGAAATCTCGGCCGGGCGCTTGTCCTTCGCGTGCCCCATCTGCACGAGATCGAGATTGTGCATGATCCAGTCATGCCGCTCTACCTTGCTCTTGGTCGAGCCGAAGACCTTGTTCACGGCCAGCGCGACATTGTCGTAGACGGTCAGCCAGGGCAGCAGCGAGTGGTTCTGGAAGACCACGGCGCGCTCGGGCCCCGGCTCGCTGACCTCCCTGTTCTCCAGCAGCACCGCGCCGGCGCTCACCGGGGTCAGGCCGGCGATGATGTTGAGCAAGGTCGACTTGCCGCAGCCGGAATGGCCGATGACCGAGACGTATTCGCCCTTCTCGATGACGAGGTTGATGTCCTTCAGGACGTTGGTCGAGGCCCCGCCGCGCTGGAAGGTTTTGTCGACGTGGTCGATCTTGAGATAGCTCATGGTCATGCTCCTCAGTTCACGAGCGTGCCGCGGGTGACGATCGTGCCGGTGAAGGCGACGAGACGGTCGAGCACGAAGCCGACGACGCCGATGTAGACGAGCGCCACGATGATGTCGGAGAGGCGCGACGAGTTCCACGCATCCCAGATGAAGAAGCCGATGCCGACGCCGCCGGTCAGCATCTCGGCCGCGACGATGGCGAGCCAGGACAGGCCGACGCCGATGCGCAGCCCGGTGAAGATGTAAGGAGCAGCCGAGGGCACCATGATCTTGAAGAAGAACTCGACCTGGTTCAGCCTCAGCACCTGCGCGACGTTGCGGTAGTCCTGCGGAATGTTGCGGATGCCGACCGCCGTGTTGATGATCACCGGCCAGATCGCGGTGATGAAGATCACGAAGATCGCCGAGGGCTCGCTGTCGCGGAACCCCGCCAGCGACAGCGGCAGCCAGGCCAGAGGCGGCACGGTGCGCAGCACCTGGAAGACCGGATCGAGCCCGCGCATGGCCCAGACCGACTGGCCGACCAGCGCCCCGAGCAGGATGCCGACCACCGCCGCCAGGCTGAAGCCGATGGCGACGCGCTGGAGGGAGACCAGGATGCGCCAGCCCAGTCCGATATCCTGCGAGCCCAGCCAGAAGAACGGATCGACGATGAGATCCTTCGCCTCCGTCCAGATTTTCGTCGGCGGCGGCAAAGAGGATTGCGGTCCAGACGCCGCGATCTCCCAGAACAGCATCACCAGCGCGACGGTGATCAGCGGCGGCACGAGATTGACGAGCGCCGACAGCAGCCACGGCGCGAACGCACCCAGCAGCGGCCTGCGCATGACGGCGGGAAGCGCCACCACCTCGGCCTTCAGGGCCGGCAGCGCGACGACCTTCGCTCCCGCGGTCGCGTTCTTCAAGACAGCCTGACCCATCCCGATTCTCCTCTGGTTGACCTGTTCGGCGGCGCTGCTCATGCCGCCGCCGTCTCACGCGAATACGCCCCGATGCGCCGGATTTCCGGCAGGCAGGAACCACAATTCGTGCCGGCCCTGAGCTGGGCGCCGATATCCTCGGCGCCGTGCGCCCCGCCGGCGAAGGCGGCGCGAATGGCGTTCAGCCCGACGCCGAAGCAGGCGCAGATGGTGGGGCCGGGATCGGCGGCGCCGTCGAGTGCGCGGCCGGCCAGCAGCGCCAGCCGGTTGTCGGGCATGGCGGCGTCATCGGCGAAGCTCGCCTTGACCGTGTCCCAGAGCGGCGCGCGGCCGGCGGGCGCGACGAACAACGCGGCGATCAGGCCGGTCTCGCCGGTCACGGCGCAGCGATAGACGCCGCCCTCGCGGTCGATCATCTCGACCAGGCCAGCCTCGCCGAAGGCGTCGCGGACGGCTGCGATCAGGTCTTCGATCGGGGCGTCGGTCGCGAACAGCCGCCCCTCGCCGCCCTCGACCGCGACCTTGGCCCACCAGCTGCCGGCAGGAAGCGGAAAGCCGGCGCGCGACAGGACGAAGCCCTGCGAGGCGTAGGCCGCCGGCGCGATCGAGGATGGCGTCGCCTTGAGTTCGGGCTGCCCGGACGCCGGATCGCAGTTCGCCTGCACGGCCGCGCCGATGCGGGCGTGCGAGGCGGTCTCGCCCGACCAGTGGATCGGCGCGAACAGCGATCCGGTCCGGGCGCCGTGATCGAGAACGACCTTGAGCACGACCTCGCCATGGCGATTGCGAACGCGCGCGAAGCCGCCCTCCCGCAGCCCATGGCGCTCGGCGTCGGCCGGATGCACGAAGACGCAGGGTTCCTGCATGTGCGCGCTCAGGCGCGGGCTGAGGCCGGTGCGCGTCATCGTATGCCAATGATCGCGGAGGCGGCCGGTATTGAGCAGCAGCGGGAACTCGGCGCAGACCGGCATCGCCAGCGCCGGCTCGGCCAGAGGCAGCATGCGGGCGCGGCGATCTCGCGTGAAGAAGCCGCCCTCGGCGAAAAGACGGGCCGTGCCCTGCGGGGCGCCGTCGCGAACCGGCCATTGCACCGGCTGAAGCGCGTCGTAGTCGCGCTTGCGCAGGCAGGCATGCGCGCCGATGTCGAAATCGCGCGCGCCCGCGTTCTCGAAGGCCGAGAGCGCGGCGTGCTAGGCATAGATCTCGGATGCGTCGCGATAGGAAAAGGCGGCGCCGAAGCCGAGCCGGGCGGCGACCTGCGAGAC
>JAKFWE010000010.1 GCA_021732895.1 Allobosea sp.
TCCCGGCGTCCTCGCCGCGCGCCAGCGCGACGACGCCGTCGCGCATCAGCGACACCGGCCGGTAGATCGTCCGCGCGAGCAGCCAGCCGAAGAGCGCGATCGCCAGCAGCGCCGGGGCGCTCGCCAGCAGCGTCTGCCGTGCGGCGGCCCACAGAAAGGCGTCGATCTCCGGCGCGCCCAGCCCGGGCGGCGACAGCGCCGTCAGCTTCATCCTTGCGGCATGCCAGGCGAAGCCGGCGACCGTCGCGCCGGCGACCAGCGCCCCGCCCGCGAACATCAGCGGCAGCCGGACCGACAATCGTGAATGGAACCGCGGCGCGCTCATGTCCGGTCGTGGCTTTCCCGGCGGTTGTTGGCCCCGCCTCGTCAGATGATTCGTCGTCAGGCCGCCCGGTTCGTCCTGGCCAGACCCTCGACGCCGCCGTCGCGGATCACGGCGGCGAGGTCGAGCAGGGCGACGATCTCGGTGTCGAGCAGCACCAGCCCCTCGATGAGCCCGTGCTCGTCGCGCTCCAGATCGGGCGCGGGGCGCACCGCCGAGACCGGCACATCGACGATGTCGGAGACCGAATCGACCAGAAGCCCGGCGACCTTGTCCTCGATATCGACGACGACGATGACATGGGTCGCGGTCGCCTCGGTCTGGCCGAGCCCGATCGAGGTGCGCAGGTCGTAGACCGCCAGGATGACGCCGCGCAGGTTGAGCACGCCGCGCACATGCGGGGCGGCATGGGGCAGCGGCGTCGTCGCCTGCCAGCCCTTGATCTCGCGCACCATGCCGACATCGATGCCGAAGGTCCGGTCGCCGACGCGGAAGGTGACGATGCGGCGCACCGCCGATTCGGGCTGCGCGGCCGAGAAGTGCTTTTCGCCGAGTTGCAGGGTCATGGTCATCCAGCCAGTTTCAGTTCGGGGGCGGGGTGGCGGGCGCCCGAGGCCGCGAGGCGCAGCATCGAGTCGACGTCGAGGATCAGGGCGACGAGGCCGTCGCCGAGGATGGTCGCGGCGGAGGCGCCGTTGACCGTGCCGTAATTCGCTTCGAGGCTCTTCACGACGACCTGCTGCTGGCCGACGATCTCGTCGACGGCGATGCCGACATTGTCGCCACGCTCGGTCTCGGCGATGATGATGATGTTCTCGTTGCGCTCGCCCGAGGAGCCCATGACCGCGCCCAGCCGGTAGAGCGGCGTCACCTCGCCGCGCCAGCGCAGCACCTCCTGGCCGAAGGTGAGGTGCTCGATCGGCGTGTTGGCCAGATGCTGCGTCTCGATCACGCTGGCGATCGGAATGACGTAGCGGTCGTCGCCGCAGCGGATCACCATGCCCTCCAGCACGGCCAGCGTCAGCGGCAGCGCCAGCGTAAACTTGCAGCCGCGGCCGGGCTCGGAATCGACGCTGATGCGCCCGCCGAGCGATTCGACGTTGCGGCGCACCACGTCCATGCCGACGCCGCGCCCCGAGACGTCGCTGACGACCTCGGCGGTCGAGAGCCCGGCGGCGAAGATGAGCTGGTCGATCTCCTCCGGCGCGAGCTTCTCGTCCTGGCCGACGAGACCGCGCGAGCGCGCCTTGGCCAGCAGCTTGTCGCGGCCGATGCCGCGCCCGTCATCGGTGACGGAGATGACGATGCGCCCGGCGCGATGCTCGGCGACGAGCTTGATCATGCCCTCCGGGGATTTGCCGGCGGCGATGCGGTCCTCCGGCGTCTCCAGCCCGTGATCCATCGAGTTGCGGATCATGTGGGTCAGCGGATCGGCCAGTTCCTCGATGATCGTCTTGTCGACCTCGGTGTTCTCGCCCTCCAGGACGAGCTTCACTTCCTTGCCGAGCGTCTGCGCCAGCTCGCGCACCAGGCGCGGCATGCGCTGGAACACGGCCTTCACCGGCTGGGCGCGAACCGCCATGACGTGGTCCTGCAGCTCGCGGGTCTGGCGCGACAGGGTCAGGATGCCCTCGGCGGTCTTGGCGTGGACGTCGTAGGGCAGCGAGCGCACGCATTCGACCAGCATCGACTGGGTGATGACGATCTCGCCGACGAGGTTCATCAGCTTGTCGATCCGGTCGAGATCGACGCGGACGCTGACGGCCTGGCGCTGGCGCGCCGCGGCGGCGTCGTTGGCGGGCGGGCGCAAGGGCGGACGCGGCGCGGCCGGAGCGACGGCGGCCGCAGCCGGGCTCGCCGGCGGGGCCGGCGCGATGTCGGGCGTCGCGGGGGGCGACGCGGCCGGGCCGAGCCTGGCGAGGATCGCCGAAAGATCGGCGGCGACGCCCTGCGAAACCTCGGGCGCGGCGGCGGCGGGCGCTGCGTCGTCATTGGCCGGGGCGGCGAGCATCTCGATCTCGAACTCCTCGCTCGCCAGCGTGAAGTCGAACTTGCCGTGAACCTCCTCGACCGACATCGGCGTGCGCAGCATCACCGTGAAGCGCATGTGGCAGTCGCTGACGTCGAGGCTCTCGAGCGGCGGCACCTGGCCGAGATCGCAGGCGACCGAGACGATGTCCTCGGACGGCAGGATGGCGAGCACCACGCGCGGCTCGATCACGCGGCGGAACAGGTCGCTGTCGGGCTTGATGCGAAGGCGGATCGCGTTGCCGCTCCGCTCCGGCGCGGCTGCGGAGGCGGGCTCGTCGTCCCACCCGTCACCGGCCGGCGCAGGGGTGGGCGCAGCGGTCCTGGCTTCCACCATCGCGAGCAGGTTGCCGAGCGCGGCGATCCCGGGAGGCGCGTCGTCCGACTTCGCCGGCGCCGGCCTGGGCGCCTCGGCGCGGACGGGAGCGGCGGCCGGCGCGGCGGCTGGCGCGGCAGCTGGCGCGGACTGCCCGACCTTCTCCAGCTCCGCCAGCAGATCGGGCCGCGGCCGGGCCGGTTCGTCGTTGCGCGCGGCCGAGACGAGGTCGGCGACGGCGTCCGAGCAGCGCAGGAACAGCGCGATCGGCGCATCCTCGATCTGGACGCGGCCGGAGCGCAGATGGTCGAGCGAGGCCTCGAAGACATGGGCGAAGGCGACGAGTTCGGTGCAGCCGAAGGCGCCCGCCCCGCCCTTGATCGAATGGATCGCGCGGAAGGCGGCGTTGACGTCCTCGGAATCGGTCGAGCCCTCGTCGAGCGCCTGGAGCTTCTGCTCGAGCGCGCCGAGAAGCTCCTCGCATTCCTGGAAGAAGGTCTGTTTCAGTTCCGCCAACGGATCCATCTGGCCGGCCTCAGTTCTGGTAGCGGGCGACGAGGCCGAGCAGGGTGGTGGGCTCGAACGGCTTGACCATCCAGGCGCTGGCGCCGGCGCGGCGGCCCTCGGCCTTGATCTCGGCCCCGTTCTCGGTGGTCAGCACGATGATCGGGGTGTTCTGCCCGGCCGGGCGCTGGCGGCAGGCCCGGGTGAACTGGATGCCGTCCATGATCGGCATGTTCAGGTCGGTGATGACGACATCGGGCTTGAACTGGTCGAAGGCGGCCAGCCCCTCTTCGCCGTTCTCCGCCGAGGCGACCTCGTGGCCGGCGTTCTTCAGCGTCAGGCAAAGCAGGCTGAGCAGGGTCTTGGTATCGTCGATGGCCAGGATTCGCATCGATGTCACTCCACAACGAGGGCGCTTTGGGCGGGATCGAAGCCGATCGCCGCCAGGGATTTGCGGCACTCGGCCGAGGCGGAGGCCAGGGTCACGGTCAGGCCCTTCGCTTTCGCGCTCATGGCGGCGGCGTGCAGGAGCTGGATCCACAGGCTGGGCAGCGGCCCGGCCTCGGCGCATTGCACGGCGACGCTCTCCTTCTGCTCCAGCGCCACGAGCAGCTGGTTGCGAAAGGCGGCGGCTTCTGTGCGGCCGAGAAAGGGCGGAAGCGATACGGTGATGACCACGGCGACATGACCCATGAAGAGGCCATGCAGGATCACGCCGGATTGGTAAAAATTTTGCTAATTCGCACCGGCTTCGTCAACGATTAGGGCGCATCGACGGCGAATTCGCGCGCCGGCCCGGCGACGGGAGGGCGCTCAGAACATGTTGTTGCTGATGGCGCGCGGCACCAGCGAGATCGAGCCGTTGACCTCCTTGTATTTGCGCGGCGTGTTGATGATGCCCGACAGATGCAGCCAGAGATTGTTGGGCGAGATCGGCTTGGTGATGATTTCGTGCGCGCCGAGCTTGGCCGCCTGCACGACCGAGCGCCGGTCCGGCTTCTCCATCATCACCAGCACCGGCGCCTTGGCGAAGGGCGAGGTTTTGAAGGAGCGGATCGAGGCCAGGCATTTGACGCTGCCGGAATCGGGCAGGTCTCAGTCGAGGATGACGATGTTGGGCTGCTTCTGGATGAACATCGTCGCCGCCGAGGACAGGTCGGGGGCCTCGAAGATGCGGTGCAGCTGCGCCTGATACAGCATCGTGCGCACGATCCGCCGGTAATGCGGGCTGGAATCGATCAGCAGCACGGACAGATTGGGGAAGGACGGCGCAAGATGCATGACGCTTGCTCGGTTACTCTACTCAACAGGACATGGTCGGCATCGTCGCAACCGGTCTTCCGCGCGGCGCGCCGCCTCACACGTTCAGCCCGAACCTGAACCCGCCCCAGTGCCGCCCCTTGAGCCGGATAGGCGCGGACAGGTCCTGCATCACCAGGAACGCGCCGCCGCCCATGTCGCGGCGATAGGTCTGCAGCAGGAACGGCTTCTGGTTGCGCGCGGCGGCGAGCCCGGTGCGGTCGGCGAAGATGCGCCGGTTGCGGCAGTTGGCGTTGTTCCAGACCGGGTCGCGGCCCTGGGGCTGCGAATATTTGCGGTTGTGCGTCGGCAGGAAGCCGTTGCGGTCGACCGCCGCGCAGAACACGATGCGCGGGTTGCCGGCCAGCAGCGCTTCCTGGATCGGCGGCAGCACCCGGTCGGTCAGGCCGACGAAGCGGGTCATGTGCTGGGCCGGATCGCTGCCGGGGACCGGGCGATAATCCTCGTCGAACAGATCGGCCATGGTCAGCTCGCCGCGCGTCAGCGCCTGCTCGAACAGCTCGCCGATCGAAGCCGCGGTCGCCATCGCGGTCGCGATCAGCTCGGACTGCGCGGTGCGCACGCCGGACGCCGCGATCGAGCCGAGGATCGCCTCGCT
>JAKFWE010000067.1 GCA_021732895.1 Allobosea sp.
GCGCTAAGCTCATCCGCGCAATGCGTGACGAGGAGCCTGAGGATTGAGCTCCTTCTATTGCGACTCCTCGGCGCTCGTGCCGCTTCTGCTGACGGATTTGCACAGCGTTTCCATAGGCGCCTGGTTGGCGAGCAGTCCAAAGACGCTCATCGTCAGCGATTTCGCGGCTGCGGAAGTTTCGGCCGCGATCTCGCGTCGGATCAGAACGCGCGAGATCGATGTCGAGATTGCTCGGACCGCGCTCGGAACCTTCGACGAATGGCGACGGCGATCCACAACCCGCCGCCTCACCTCCCCTGGCGACATCGCCGCGTGCGAACGGCTGGTGCGGCGGTCCGAGCTGAAGCTCCAGGCGCCCGACGCGCTGCACATCGCGATCGCGCTCGCCGACGGCGCGACGCTCGTCACCTTCGACGAGCGTCTGGCGCAGGCGATGGCCGGGCTCGGCCCCTGCGTCGTGCCGACCTGAGAGCGCGTTCCAGGACGGCGCCGGAGCAGGCCTGCGATACGGCGAGGCCTGGCTCGCCGAGGTCGAAGCCGCCAACGGCCGCCCCTTCGAAATCCTCGGCTTCGGCCGGGACCGGGGCGGCCATGCCGGCGACTGGAAGGGCGGGCGCCTCGCAAAACCCGATGGCGGCTGCGAATTGTCGCTGAGGTTCGAGCCCGCGCCCGGCTTCCCGGCGATGGACGCGATCTCCGGCGACAGGCCGTTCAGCCCGGCCGACGCCTGCATCCGGCGGTGAAGCCGGTGGCCGTGGAGGTGCGGCTGAGCTGGCCGCGAGGGCGGTCCGCGCCGCCGGCGAGTCGGAGCGCCTGCCGCAGCGGGGACGACGGATCGCGCCGAAAACCCGGCCGGCCTGCCATGGCTCTAAACTCCCCATTAACCTCGATTGTTTACTCCGTCGCATCAGTAGCGGCTTCGCGCGGGCTGTACCTGCTGCGACGCAAGAGTGGCAAACCATGCGGCTGATCGTCGGCACAATCATCGTCTTTGGCTGCGTCTTCGGCGGCTACGCGGCTATGGGTGGCCATATCGAGGTCCTCTGGCAGCCGTGGGAGTACGTCATCATCCTCGGCGCGGCGATCGGCGCCTTCGTCATCGCCAACCAGGGGCCGGTGCTCAAGGCCGTACCCACGATGTTCGGCACGATCCTGAAAGGCCCCAAGTACAAGCAGCAATGCTATGTCGAATTGTTGGGGATGCAGTATTCCTTGTACAAGCTCGCGAAGCAGAAGGGCATGCTCGCACTTGAGCCTCACATCGAAAATCCGAGCGAATCGACGCTGTTCAACGCCTTCCCGACTTTTGCGGCGAACCATCATGCGGTCGAGTTCGTCTGCGACTACATGCGCATGGTGACGCTGGGCGCCAACAACGTCCACGAGATCGACGCTCTCATGGACGAGGAGCTGGAGACGCACCACCAGGAGCAGGAGCGTCTCGTCGGGGCCATGCAGTCGCTCGCCGATGGAACGCCGGCGCTCGGCATCGTCGCCGCCGTGCTCGGCGTCATCAAGACGATGGGGGCGATCAAGGAGCCGCCGGAGGTGCTGGGACATCTGATCGGCGGCGCGCTCGTCGGCACCTTCTTCGGCGTCTTCGTCGCCTACGGCTTCTTTGGGCCGATGGCGGCGTCGCTCAAGGGCACCTTCGAGGCGGAATCCAAATACTACCTTTCGCTCAAGGCGGGCCTCCTGGCCTTCATCAGCGGCCAGCCGCCGGTGATGGCGACGGAATTCGCCCGCAAGGCTCTGATGAGCGACGTCCGCCCGACCTTCAGCGAGGTGGAAGCGGCAACCGCCGCCCTGCCCGCCAACGTCTGACCCAATCGCCAGCGGGGACACGATGGAAAAGCCCGTTCGGCCGATCATCATCAAGAAGGTGAAGAAGGCCGCTCACGCGCACCACGGCGGCGCCTGGAAGATCGCCTATGCGGACTTCGTGACCGCCATGATGGCGTTCTTTCTGCTGATGTGGCTGATCAGCATGACGACGCAGGAGCAGAAGAACGGCCTGGCAGAATACTTCGCGCCGACGGCTGCCTCGAGTCCCAGCAGCAGTGGCGCCGGCGGGCTGCTGTGGGGCAGCGTCCTGGACACGTCGGGCAAAAAATCATCGACGCCCCGCGACGGGGCGGTGGGCGCCAGCAAGCAAGAGGACGGCGCGCGCCAGAACAATTCGGGCCGCACCAGCGAACGCGAGCTGCGCCCGGCCGCCGACGCGCAGGCCAACCACAGCGCCATAGCCAGCATCCGGCAGGCGCTCCAGAAAATGCCCGACATCACCGAGCTGTCGCGCAACATCGTGATCGAGGTGACCAAGGAGGGGGTGGACGTTTCTCTCGTGGACCAGGACGGCCGCTCCATGTTCCCCGAAGGCTCGGTCGATCCCTACGAGCGCACCCGTCGCGTGCTGGACGCGATCGCGCCCACCCTGCGCCAGCTGCCCAACCGCCTGACCGTCACCGGCCACACGGCCGCCGCGCGCCCGGGCTCGGCACGAGCAGTCGAACCCTGGAGCCTCACCACGGGGCGGGCGTTGGCCGTGCGCGATATCCTGTCGGGCGCCGGCCTCCCCAGCGACCAGTTCTTCTCCGTGGCGGGACGCGCCGAGACCGAGCCGGTCTTCCCCGACAATCCCTACCTCGCTCCGAACCGGCGGGTGACGATCAGGCTGCTCAACGCGGAGCCGCCGCTGCCTCCGAACCTCTTTCGCTGACGACCAGGCGCCCGGACCGCCCCGGAGTCCGCTTGAATCCAGCTCGGTGGCGTGCACGACGCAAGCGACTGACCATTGCGGCGGCGATCAAGGCCTCAGCCTGGCTTCGCTCGTGAAGCGAGACGCCCCCGCAGCGGACATTCCTGAGGTTCGGAAAGGGCAAGCTCCCGTCGCCAGACATCGATCTTCTGATGTCTCACATGGGGCCACCCTTCACCCCTCCACCAGCCGCCGCGCAATCACCTGCGCCTGAATCTCCGCCGCGCCTTCGAAAATGTTCAGAATGCGCGCGTCGCAGAGGACGCGGCTGATGGCGTATTCCAGCGCGAAGCCGTTGCCGCCGTGGATTTGCAGCGCGTTGTCGGCGGCCGCCCAGGCGACGCGGGCGCCGAGCAGCTTGGCCATGCCGGCCTCGAGGTCGCAGCGGCGCTCGGCGTCCTTCTCGCGGGCGGCGAAATAGGTGAGCTGGCGGGCGATCATGATTTCCGCCGCCATCATGGCGAGCTTGTCTGCGACGCGCGGGAAGGCGATCAGCGGCTTGCCGAACTGGACGCGCTCGCGGGCGTATCTCAGGCCGAGATCGAAGGCCGACTGCGCGACGCCCACCGCGCGCGCCGCCGTCTGGATGCGGGCGGCCTCGAAGGTCTGCATGAGCTGCTTGAAGCCCTGCCCCTCGACGCCGCCGAGCAGGTTCTCGGCCTTGACCTCGAAGCCGTCGAAGGCGAGCTCGTATTCCTTCATGCCGCGATAGCCGAGCACCTCGATCTCGCCGCCGGTCAGCCCCGCGACCGGGAACGGGTCCTCGTCCGTGCCGCGCGGCTTCTCGGCGATCAGCATGGAGAGACCGCGATAGCCGGCCGCGTCCGGATCGGTGCGGACGAGCAGCGTCATGATGTCGGCGCGGACGGGGTGGGTGATCCAGGTCTTGGCGCCCGAGACCTTCCAGACGTCACCGTCCTTCACAGCCTTGGTGCGCAGGGATGCGAGGTCCGAGCCGGTGTTGGGCTCGGTGAAGACCGCCGTGGGCAGCACCTCTCCAGAGGCGAGCCTGGGCAGCCAGTGCGCCTTCTGCTCGTCGGTGCCGCCGCAGAGGATGAGTTCGGCGGCGATCTCGGAGCGCGTGCCGAGCGAGCCGACGCCGATATAGCCGCGCGAGAGCTCCTCGGAGACGACGCACATCGAGACCTTGGTCAGGCCCATGCCGCCGTATTCCTCCGGGATGGTCAGGCCGAACACGCCGAGTTCGGCCATCTTCTCGACGACCTGCATCGGGATGTAGTCGTTTTTCAGGTGCCAGCCATGGGCGTGGGGCGTGACTTCCGCCGCGCAGAAACGGGCCATCTCCGAGCGGATCGCCTCCAGCGTCTCGTCGAGGCCGGGGTCGCCGACGCTGATCAGACCCTGATCCTGGCTGAACAGGGCGACGAGGCGGGCGCGGGTCTCCGGCGTGTTGCCCTCGCCGATCAGCGCCTCGGCGGCGTCCGAACAGGCCGCCTCGACGGCCTTGGCCGAGACGCCGAGCGCGCCGAGCCGCACGATCTCGCCCTGGCTCATCGGGATGCCGCCGAAGATCTGCGCGGCGTATTCGCCGGCGCCGATCCTGATGCAGTAATCTTCCGTGGCGCCGTAGCGATCCTCGGCCGCCAGGCGCTCGCCATAGGCCTTCAGCTCGCGCAGCGCCGCGACATAGGTCGCCAGCCAGGCGAGGCCGTGAGCGACATGCTGCTCGGCCTCGAGCCGTGCGGCGGAGACCTTGCCGTCGATCGTCACCTTCTGCCGCACGGCGGCGATCGCCTCCTGCAGCAGCGTCTCGAAACCGGGCAGGGCGGCCGCGATCAGGTCGATCGCGGTGGCGGGCGTCGCGGGCTTGCGTGCGGCGTTGGCGCTCATGACGGTCTCTCCCCTTGTTGCGACGCAGCATAAAGCCAACTTCGCCCGCACGGAAACCCGTCTTTCAGCCAATCCGTCCTTGCGAGCGCAAGCGACGCAATCGGCATCCCGCGCTTCGCCTTCCTGGATTGCTTCGCTACGCTCGCAAAGACGGAGTTTCTATTTGCGGCTCGCCAACACGACGCCGAGGATCGTCACCGCCATGCCGAGGATCTGGATCGGCGTCAGCGCCTCGCCGAAGAGGACCCAGGCCTCGATCGCGACCAGCGCCGGCACCAGATAAAGAAAGGTCGAGACGCGCGAGATCTCGCCGCGCCGGATCATCAGCAGATAGAGCCCGACGCCGCCGAGCGACAGCGCCAGCACCGACCAGCCCAGCACCAGCGCCATGGTCAGGTTCCACTAGATCCGCATCGGCTCCAGCGCGAAGGCGAAGGGCAGCGTGACGACGAAGGCCGCGACGTATTGC
>JAKFWE010000239.1 GCA_021732895.1 Allobosea sp.
GGCTGGCCGCCGATGCGGCGCAGGCCGGCATCCGCGTCGTCGCCGACGACAGCTGGTCAGACATCTACAGCCGTATCCTCTCGGAGCTAGTCGAGCCTCATCTCGGCCGGGGCGGGGCCACGAGCCTATGCGAATACCCGATCTCGGAGGCGGCTCTCGCCCGGCCAAAGCCCGGCGATCCGCGCCTCGCCGAGCGCTTCGAGCTCTACGCCTGCGGCGTCGAACTCGCCAATGCCTTCGGCGAGCTGACCGATCCCGTCGAGCAGCGCCGCCGCTTCGAGACCGACATGGACGAGAAGGCGCGGATTTACGGCGAGCGCTATCCGATCGACGAGGATTTCCTCGCCGCGCTGGGGAGCATGCCGCCCGCATCGGGCATCGCGCTCGGCTTCGACCGGCTGGTGATGCTCTGCACGGGCGCACGCCGGATCGAGGATGTGCTCTGGACGCCGGTCGCGCAACCGGGCAGGGGAGAGGCATGACATCCAAGTTTTTTCAGCGCACGGACTTGGGTCGGGACGCCGCGCCTCTTCTCCCTCCCCCCGCTTGCGGTGGGGAGGGCCGGGGTGGGGGGGAGAGTCCACGACGCCGCTCGACGGCGCTCGTCAGCGCTCATCCTGCACGCCCCCCCACCCTAGCCCTCCCCACCACCGCAAGCGGGGGGAGGGGACAGGTCGGCGCAGCTCCGCTCCGCAGCATCGACGCGCTGATCGCGCAGGGCCTCGTCGCGCCCGCGCGCAGCGACGCCCTGCGGCAGGTCGCGGCGCGCTATGCGGTCTCCTTGACGCCAGCCATGGCGGCGCTGATCGATCCCGCCGATCCGGCCGACCCCATCGCCCGCCAGTTCGTCCCCGACGCCGCCGAACTGGCGACGTTGCCGCAGGAACTGGCCGATCCGATCGGCGACGCGGCGCATTCTCCCGTCGAGGGCGTGGTCCATCGCTACCCTGACCGTGCGCTGCTCAAGCTTGTCCATGCCTGCCCGGTCTATTGCCGCTTCTGCTTTCGCCGCGAGATGGTCGGCCCCGGCGGCGATGCGCTGACCGGCGAGAAGTTCGATGCGGCGCTGGCCTATCTCGCCGCCCATCCCGCGATCTGGGAGGTCATCATGACCGGCGGCGACCCGCTGATCCTGTCGGGGCGCCGCATCCGCGAGGTGGCGCGAAGGCTCGCCGCGATCCCGCACATCAAGGTCGCGCGCTGGCATACGCGCGTGCCGATGGTGCAGCCCGAGCGCGTCACGGCCGACTACGCCCGCGCGCTCCGCGCGCCCGGCAAGGCGAGCTATGTCGCGATCCATGCCAACCACCCCCGCGAGTTCACGGCGCAAGCCTGCGCCGCGTTGGCCCGCCTTGCCGACGCCGGCCATGTCCTGATCAGCCAGAGCGTGCTCTTGAGGGGCGTCAATGCCGATGTCGCGACGCTCGCCGCGCTGATGCGCGCCTTCGTCGAGAACCGGGTCAAGCCCTACTACCTGCATCATCCGGACCTCGCGCCCGGCACCGGCCATTTCCGGCTCTCGCTGGAGGAGGGGCAGGCCCTCGTCAAACGCCTGCGAGGCCATCTTTCGGGCCTTTGCCAGCCGACCTATATCCTAGACATACCAGGCGGGGCCGGGAAGGCGCCCGTCGGCCCCGCATTCCTCTCGGGCTGCGAAAATCCCGGCGCCGGGGCGATGGTCGAGGACCGTTTCGGCGTCGGCCACGCCTATCCGCCAGCCTGAGGCCGCCGTCGCCCCAAAGGAGCGCGATCATGCAAGACAAACTCCCCATCGCGATCGTCTCCGACATCGTCTGCCCGTGGTGTTTCATCGGCAAGGCGCGTCTGGAGGCGGCCCTGGCGCAGCATGACCTGACCGATCGCGTCGCGATCACCTGGCTGCCCTATGAACTGAACCCCGACATGCCGCCCGAGGGCATGGATCGCACGGAATATCTCGATCGCAAGTTCGGGCCGGGCAAGCGCCGCGAGATCGAACTCAGGCTCTCGGAGGCCGGCCTCGAAAGCGGCGTCACCTTCAACTGGGGCAAGGTGACGAAGAGCGTCAACACGCGCATGGCGCACATGCTGGTCGCCGCAGCCTCCACGGTGCAGCGCGGCGGGGAGATGAAGGCCGCCCTGTTCAAGGCGTATTTCCAGGACGGCCGCGACATCGGCGATATCGAGACGCTGGTCGCGATCGCGGCCGAGCAGGGCTTCGAGGAGACTGCCGCGCGGGACGAACTCGCGAATGGCGAATTGCGCGAGACCGTGATCGGGCTGGAGGAACACGCCCGCAAGGTCGGCGTCACCGGCGTGCCCTTCTTCATCATCGACGGCAAGCTCGCGGTCTCGGGCGCGCAGACGGGCGAGGTCTGGGCGCAGGTGTTCGCGCAGGTCATGCAGGACGCGGAAGTGGCGGGTCAATAATGTTCTAGGGTATGTTGGAATTCCTGAAATACTCGGCCGTTACAGTTGCGGCAAATAGACTAATATTCTCGGTTTGTTCTGAATGAGAAGTGTAGACGATGGCTGATATGGAGGCAGATTCAAGAGTATAAGTCAGGAAAAGAATCTTTTTAGGACCATAGAACTCGATCGTGATCAGTTCGAACGTCGTGCCTTGGGCCAAATGCCCGTTTAATGCAGGGCTGATGGCGTCAGATTTCCTGATGATATCGACGTCCTGGTTCCGGCTCAGGCGACCGATGCGCGGCCCTGAGGCGTAACCACTGCCGGCCATTACGGGCGCTCTAAAGCCAAACGTCGCCGCTTGGGCCACCGCAGTCTTCCCGATCGGACTCCCAAATTTAATCAGGATCGTCATCGCGGCGCTCGCTCTTGGCCTCTCCACGATCTTCTCGTCAAATCAGCGTCTTGGCAAGTCTGTCGGGGAAAGGGCAATCAAACGTGCGGGCCGGTTCCGCCGGAATCGTGCGTGCTTGCGTCCCGCGTCGAATCATGGCCCATCGCCGGCAACGGCGGAGGGCGAGATGACGCTACCCACGAACGACATCCGTGACCGGCTGATCGTCGCGCTCGACGTGCCGACGATCTGGGACGCCTACCGCGTCGTCGGTGCGCTCGGCGACGAGGCGAGCTTCTACAAGATCGGCTATCGCCTCGCCTTCGCCGGCGGGCTCGACCTCGCCCGCCAGCTCGTCGCCGAGGGCAAGAAGGTCTTCCTCGACCTGAAGCTGCACGACATCGGCAATACCGTGACGGACGGCGTCGATTCGCTGAGCCGGCTCGGCGTCGATCTCCTCACAGTCCACGCCTACCCGCAGACCATGCGCGGCGCGGTCGAGGGTCGGGGCGACAGCCCCCTCAGGCTTCTCGCGGTCACCGCGCTGACCTCTTATGACGACGGCGATCTGCGCGACGCCGGCTTCGGCCTCGGGGTGCGCGATCTCGTGCGCCTGCGCGCCGAGCAGGCCCGCAACACCGGCATCGACGGCATCGTCTGCTCGGCCGCCGAGACCGGGATCGTGCGCGACGTCGTCGGCTGCGACATGCTGATCGTGACGCCCGGCATCAGGCCCGCCGGCGCCGCCAGCGGCGACCAGAAGCGCACGCTGACGCCGGGCGAGGCCATCCGCGCCGGCGTTGACCATCTCGTGATCGGACGTCCCATCATTCGCGCAGCAGACCCGCGCGCGGCGGCGGCCGCGATCATGGACGAGATCGCCGCGGCTGCCTAAGCTCGCGGCCGCCGCAGCCATCCTCCAGAGACGGACAAGAACGATGCCCAAGGGATATGTGATCGCCCGCGCCAAGGTGACCAACGCGACGCAATGGGCGGCCTACGCCGCGAAAGCGGGAGAGGCGATGAAGATCTATGGCGGCACGCCGATCGTGCGCGGCGGCCAGATGACGATCGCCGAAGGCGAGGGCCGCGCCCGCAACGTCGTCATCGAGTTCGCCGATTTCGCCGCGGCCAAAGCCTATGCCGGCTCGCCCGAATACGCCGAGGCGCGCAAGCTGCGCGAAGGCGCCGGCGAGATCGACATCGTCGTCGTCGAGGGGGCCTGAACCATGGCGAAAGGCTACTGGATCGCCCGCGTCGATGTCGAGAACCAGAGCGCCTACGAATCCTATCGCTCGCTGAACGCCGTGGCTTTCGCGAAATACGGCGCCGTCTTCCTGGTGCGCGGCGGCGACTACAAGCTGGCGCGCGGCGAGGGCCGCAAGCACAACGTCGTCATCGAGTTCAAGGACGAGGCGACGGCGCGCGCCTGCTACGCCTCTCCCGAATACCAGGAGGCGATCAAGCATCTGGCGCAGGCCGGTCCGTCCGATCTCGTCATCATCGGCGGCTATGACGGCCCGCAGCCGGGCCAGTAGCGCCGGGCGCGGATCGGCCATGAGCATCGATGCGGCCGAGCCGTCGTTGACCGCGATCGGCGTCATCAGCGGCACCTCCATGGACGGGATCGACGTCTCGATCGTCACCAGCGACGGCCGAGACGCCGTGAGCTTCGGTCCCGGCGCGTCCTATCCATATCGCGAGGCGACGCGGCGCGACCTGCAGGCGCTGGTCGCCGATGCCGAGCGCGCCCTGCACGAGCCGCTGGCCGAGATCGAGGCGGCGGTGACGCAGGATCATCTTCGCGCCATCGCCCGCTTCATGGCCGACCACGGAATCGACGCGGCGGGCGTCGATCTCGTCGGGCTGCATGGCCAGACCGTCTATCACCGGCCCGAGCTGCGCTTCACCCGCCAGCTCATCGACGGTCAGGCGGTGGCGGATGCTCTGGCGATCCCCACGATCGACCGCTTCCGCCATGCGGATGTCGCCGCCGGCGGCGAGGGCGCGCCCTTCGCGCCGCTCTATCACCGCGCGCTGGCGCAGGCGCTGCCGCAGCCGGTGATGGTGCTGAACCTCGGCGGCGTCGGCAACGTCACCTGGATCGACGGCGAGACCGTGATCGCCTTCGACACCGGCCCCGCCAGCGCGATCCTCGTCGACTTCGTGTTGCGCCGACGCGGCCTCGCCTACGATGCGGATGGGGCGCTCGCCGCCAGCGGTCGCGTCCATGGCGACCTCGTCGCCGGTTTCATGGAGAATCCGTATTTCGACCGCCCAGCCCC
>JAKFWE010000462.1 GCA_021732895.1 Allobosea sp.
GCGCCATGTCGCGGTGGAGCGCGCGCGCTTCACGATCGGCCCGAGCGCGTTGCACTGGGACGGCGACGGGCTGACGATCGCGATCGAGGAGGTCGGGATGCCGTCGGCGCGGCCCGGACGATCAGTTGAACCATTGCGCCCTGAACGTCGCGCTCTATGGGCCCGGCGCGCGGCGCTGGAGCATGACCGAGCGCGGCGCGCGCCATGTCGCGGTGGAGCGCGCGCGCTTCACGATCGGCCCGAGCGCGTTGCACTGGGACGGCGACGGGCTGACGATCGCGATCGAGGAGGTCGGGATGCCGTTCCCGCGCCGGATTTCCGGCACGGTGCGGGTGCGGCCGCGCGCTCTCACCGGGCTCCACGTCGTGCTGAACCCCGAAGGCGGCCATGTCTGGGCCCCGCTCGCGCCGCTCTGCGACGTCGAGGTCGCGCTCGACGCACCGACGCTGCGCTGGTCCGGCCCGGGCTATCTCGACATGAACCGGGGCGATGCGCCGCTCGCGGAGGGGTTCATCGACTGGAGCTGGTCGCGCGCGCCGACGCAGGCAGGAGCCGCCGTGCTCTATGGCGGCCGCCGGCGCGACGGCTCGGCCTTCGATCTCGGCTGGCGCTTCGACGCGCAGGGCGGCGCGACGGCTCTCGCGCCGCCGCCCGTCGCCGCCCTGCCGACCAGCGGCTGGCGGATCGCGCGCGAGACGCGCAGCGACGCCGTTCACCCGGCGCAACTGGTCGAAACCTACGAGGACACCCCGTTCTATGCGCGCTCGCTGGTGCGCAGCCGGCTCGCCGGCGAGACCGTGACCGCGATGCACGAGAGCCTGTCGCTCGACCGTTTCGCCAATCCGGTCGTGCAGATGATGCTGCCCTTCCGGATGCCGCGGCGCGGCTAGCTGCGCAGCGTCGCGGCGCGGGCCTGCGGCTGCGCCGCCGCGAACCCCTGGCGCGCGAACCCCTGGCGCGCGAACCCTTGGCGCGCGAACCCTTGGCGCAATGCGGCATCGCTGCTATGGCCGGGCGATGAGCACCCAGAGCTTCGACAACATCCGCAACTTCTCGATCGTGGCGCATATCGACCACGGCAAATCGACGCTGGCCGACCGGCTGATCCAGCAGACCGGCACGGTGGCGGCGCGCGACATGAGCGAGCAGATTCTCGACTCGATGGACATCGAGAAGGAGCGCGGCATCACCATCAAGGCGCAGACCGTGCGGCTCGACTACCGCGCGGAGGACGGCAAGGACTATGTCCTCAACCTGATGGACACGCCGGGCCATGTCGACTTCGCCTACGAGGTCTCGCGCTCGCTGGCCGCCTGCGAGGGTTCGCTGCTGGTGGTCGACGCCTCGCAGGGCGTCGAGGCGCAGACGCTCGCCAATGTCTACCAGGCGCTCGACGCCGGCCACGAAATCGTCACCGTCCTCAACAAGATCGACCTGCCCGCCGCCGAGCCCGAGCGCATCAAGCAGCAGATCGAGGACGTGATCGGCCTCGACGCCTCGGAGGCCGTGCCGATCTCGGCCAAGACCGGCCTCAACATCGAGGGCGTGCTGGAGGCGATCGTCAAGCGGCTGCCCGCGCCGAAAGGCGACAGGGATGCGCCCCTGAAATGCCTGCTGGTCGATAGCTGGTATGACGCCTATCTCGGCGTCGTCGTTCTGGTGCGCGTCATCGACGGCGTGCTGAAGAAGAACATGACGATCAAGATGATGCGGGCCAACGCCAGCTACGGCGTCGATCGCGTCGGCGTGTTCAAGCCCAAGATGCTCGAAGTGAAAGAACTCGGCCCCGGCGAGGTCGGCTTCTTCACCGCCTCGATCAAGGAGGTCGCGGACACCGCCGTCGGCGACACCATCACCGACGACCGCAAGCCGACGCTGCAGGCGCTGCCGGGCTTCAAGCCGGTGCAGCCGGTGGTGTTCTGCGGCATCTTCCCGGTCGACGCCGCCGATTTCGAGGTGCTGCGCTCGGCCATGAGCCGTCTGCGGCTGAACGACGCCAGTTTCTCCTACGAGATGGAGACCTCGGCCGCGCTCGGCTTCGGCTTCCGCTGCGGCTTCCTCGGGCTGCTGCATCTGGAGATCATTCAGGAGCGGCTCGAGCGCGAGTTCAACCTCAACCTGATCTCGACCGCGCCCTCCGTGGTCTATCATCTCAGGCTGCGCGACGGCGCGACGCTGGAACTGCACAACCCGGCCGACATGCCCGACGTGATGAAGATCGAGACGATCGAGGAGCCCTGGATCAAGGCGACGATCTTCACGCCCGACGAATATCTCGGCTCGGTCCTGAAGCTCTGCCAGGACCGGCGCGGCGTGCAGACCGACCTCAGCTATGTCGGCTCGCGGGCCAAGGTGGTCTACGACCTGCCGCTGAACGAGGTGGTGTTCGATTTCTACGACCGGCTGAAGTCGATCTCGAAGGGCTACGCCTCCTTCGACTACGCCATCACCGACTACCGCGAGGGCGACCTGGTGCGCATGTCGATCCTGGTCAACGCCGAGCCGGTCGATGCGCTCTCGATGCTGGTGCACCGCTCGCGCGCCGACGCCCGGGGCCGCGCCATGTGCGAGAAGCTGAAGGATCTGATCCCGCCGCACATGTTCCAGATCCCGGTGCAGGCGGCGATCGGCGGCAAGATCATCGCCCGCGAGACCATCCGCGCCCTGCGCAAGGACGTGACCGCGAAGTGCTATGGCGGCGACGCCTCGCGAAAGCGCAAGCTCCTCGACAAGCAGAAGGAGGGCAAGAAGAAGATGCGCCAGTTCGGCAAGGTCGAAATCCCGCAGGAAGCCTTCATCGCAGCGCTGAAGATGGATGCGTGAGCTGACGCCGGTCGGGCTTCGTGCGAGCGGCGTGTGTGCGCGACGGCCGGTGTGAATGCCTGGCGCTCTGATCTGACGGACGCCGCTGGACGATGACGGAGCCGCGCCGCCGATGCGGTCCCGCCCCGTCTCTGCCCGCGCCAAACCGATTGCGGCCCTATACTCTTGGCGCGGCCCGGTGCGATGGGCTTTACTGTCGCAAGGTCTGACCGGACGGGTGATTTCGCGATGCCGACAGCCTCCGCCGTTTTTCGGCTCCGGACGCGCCTGCTGGCGCTGGTCCTGCTCTGCCTCGCCGGGCTGGCGGGCGAGGCGCAGGCGCAGCGGCGCGTGGCGCTGCTGATCGGCAACGCCGCCTATGCGCGCGGGCCCCTGCTCAACCCGGTCAATGACGTCGCGGCGATGAAGGCGGCGCTGACGCAGGCGGGGTTCGACCTCGTCGAGGCGCGCACCGATCTCGGGCGGGCGGCGATGTCGCGGGCGCTGGAGGCCTTCGCGGAGGCGGTGAAGGGCGCCGAGATCGGCCTGGTGTTCTATTCCGGCCACGGCATGGAGCTCGGCGGCCGCAACTATCTCGTGCCGGTGGACGCCAGGCTCGTCGCGCCCGGAGACCTGCGCTTCGAGGCGATCCCGCTCGACGACGTGATGGAGGCGCTGGACGGGGCGACGAAGCTGAAGCTGGTGCTGCTCGACGCCTGCCGCGACGACCCGTTCGCGCAGGCCTGGCCGGCGGCGACTCGCAACCTGCGCAGCAAGGGGCTGGCGCGGACGGAGGCTTCGGCGGTCAACATGCTGGTCGCCTACGCCGCCGCCCCCGGCCAGACCGCGAGCGACGGGACCGGCCGCAACAGCCCCTACACCACGGCGCTGGTCAAGCACCTGTTCACGCCCGGCCTCTCGATCGAGCGCGCGCTCGGCTCGGTGCGGGACGACGTCGTCGAGGCGACGCGCCACGCCGGTCGGCCGCAGGTGCCGTTCCAGACCGGCTCGCTCGGCCGGGTCGCGGTCATGCTGGGACCGCCGGCCGATCCCGACGCCGCGGCGCGCGTCGATTACGGCATCGCCAGCGCAATAGGCACGAGCGCCGCCTGGGATGCGTTCTTGGCCCGGTATCCGGTTGGCTTCTACGCCGACCTCGCACGCGCGGCGCTGTCCAAGCTGCAGGCGGGCGATGGCGCGGTTCGTCCCCCGCCCGCATCGGCCGCAACGCCCGATCCCGACATCGCCGCGAGGAGGGATTTCGAAGCGACGCGGTCGCGCCGGAGCGTCGCCGCCTGGGACCAGTTTCTCGCCAGACATCCCACCGGGGTCTTCGGCGAGCGGGGCCGGCAGGAGCGCGACCTGCTGATCGCGCTCGAAAGCCGGCCGCCCTCGAACGCGACGCAGCAGGCGGCGCTGTCGCTTCCGGGCGATGTCGCCTCGCCCTCGGTCGGGCAGACCCTGCCCGGGCAGGCCGGCGGCGAGGTCGAACTCGTCATCGGCAAGGGCGGCGAGGGAGCCGTGACGGCGCTCGCGTCCTCGCCGGACGGACAATCGGCGCTCGCGATCTTCGCCGGCGGCCCGCCTGTGATCTGGAATCTCAGGGCGGGCACGGTCGAACGGGCTTTCCGGAACGAGGGGCGGGTTCTCGCGGGGGCGTTCTCGCCGGATGGCAAGGCGCTGCTGCTGGGCGGCGAGGATGGCGCGCTCAGGCTGGTCGATCGCGCCAGCGGGGAGCCGATCAGGCGTTTCGCGGGCCATGCGGGCGAGGTCCGCTCGGTGGCGTTTTCACCCGACGGACGTTTCATCGCCTCGGCGGGCGGCATGGCCGATCGCAGCAGCCCGCAATCGTCGCTGATTCTCTGGAACGCGGCGACCGGCGACAGGGTCAGATCGATCGACGGCCATTCCGAACTGGTTCGCGCCGTTGCGTTCTCCCGGGACGGGCAAAGCCTGCTTTCGGGCGGCGACGACCTGACGCTGAAACTCTGGAGGGTCTCGAACGGGCAGTTGACCCGGACCTATCGCGGGCACTCGTCCTGGATCACGGCGGCGTCGTTCTCGCCGGATGGCCGGCGGATCCTGTCGGCCAGCGCCGATTCGACGCTGCGGCTCTGGGACGTCGATCGCGACACCGCGATCACGGTCCTGCGCGGCCATCGCGGGCCGGTCCATGCCGCCGCCTTCGTGCCGGACTCCGATCGCGTGGTTTCGGTCGGCGAGGATGGCGCGATCGTCTCCTGGATCGCCG
>JAKFWE010000460.1 GCA_021732895.1 Allobosea sp.
CAAGCAGATCACCGAGTTCCAGGACGGCATCCTGCCCTGGGCGCTGCAGAACAACATCGCGCTGGTCTTCGACGAATATGACGCCGGCCGCCCCGACGTGATGTTCGTGATCCAGCGCGTGCTCGAACAGGCCGGCAAGCTGACCCTGCTCGACCAGAAGCGCGTGATCCGCCCGCATCCGAGCTTCCGGCTCTTCGCCACGGCCAACACGGTCGGCCTCGGCGACACGTCGGGCCTCTATCACGGCACGCAGCAGATCAACCAGGGCCAGATGGACCGCTGGTCGATCGTCACCACGCTGAACTACCTGCCGCACGACAACGAGGTCGACATCGTCCTGGCGAAGTCGAAGCACTATCAGAAGTCTGCGGAAGGCAAGGACACCGTCAACAAGATGGTCCGCGTCGCCGATCTGACCCGCAACGCCTTCATGAACGGCGATCTCTCGACCGTGATGAGCCCGCGCACGGTGATCACCTGGGCCGAGAACGCGGCGATCTTCGGCGATATCGGCTTCGCCTTCCGGGTGACGTTCCTGAACAAATGCGACGAGATGGAGCGCACGCTGGTGGCGGAGTTCTTCCAGCGCTCCTTCGGCAAGGAATTGCCGGAGAGCGCGGTCAACGTGGTGCTGAGTTAGGAGGCCGCCGCGCATGGCAACGCTCCGGCGCGAAGCCGACGATGCCGAAACGAAAGCAGCCGTCATCGCCGGCCTGAGCGCCTGCAACGCCGCGCGGGTCGGCCCGCGCAACCTCAGCCCGCTCGCGATCAGCCTGCGCGACGAGGCCGGCGCGATCGTCGGCGGCCTGACCGGCGAGCTGAAATGGCAGTGGCTGCATGTCGATCTGCTCTGGATCGACCAGGCCCATCGCGGCAAGGGCCATGGCGAGGCGCTGGTGACGATGGCGGAAGCTGCGGCGCGCGACCACGGCGCGCGCGGCGTCTATCTCGCGACGATGAGCCTGCAGGCTCCTGATTTCTATCCGAAGCTAGGCTACAAGGAGTATGGCCGGCTGGAGGACTATCCCGTCGCCGGCCACCGCATTCACCAGCTTGCGAAGGCGCTATGAGCATCTCCGACGGCAAGCCGAGGCAGGCAAAGGTGGCATCGGCCGCACCACGCACGCATGCCCTCTCGGCCTCCTACTCAGCCCCTGCCCGCTATGATGAGGATTTCGCCCGCTGGGCCTTCGAACAGGCGCAAGCGCTCCGAGACGGCGCCTTTGCTGGCCTCGACATCGAGAACATCGCCGAGGAGCTGGACACGTTGGGGCGGGATGAATTCAACAAGCTCGAAAGCACGCTGACGGTGCTGGTGATGCATATGCTGAAATGGGACTACCAACCGGACCGCCGCAGTCGGAGTTGGACGGGAACAATCCGGATTCAGCGCCGGCATGTTGCTAAGCACATCAAAAATAATCCGAGTCTCAAGCCGAGGCGTGATGAGGCGTTGTCCGAGGCTTATGAGACCGCCCGGCTGATGGCATCGGCGGAAACAGACCTTCCGCTGAAAACTTTCCCCGACGCTTGCGCCTATTCTTGGTCAGATGTGCTCGACCGCCCCTTCGCCATCGACCCGGACGACGCATGAGCCTCTCGAACCGCAAGCCCGGCGCCCCCAAGGAAGCCCCGGCGGAGCCGCTCAAGCGCGCTATCTCCAGCGCGATGAAGGCGATCGCGCGCAAGCCGGAGATGGAGATCGTCTTCGCCGCCGACAAACCATCGCTGGTCGGCGAGCGCGCCCGCCTGCCCGAGCCGCCGCGCAAGCTCACGGCGCAGGACGTCGCCATCCTGCGCGGGCATTCCGACTCGATGGCGCTCCGGCTCGCCTGCCACGACGCTTCGGTGCACCGCCGCGCCGCGCCCGAGGGCGACGCGGCCCGCGCCGTCTTCGACGCAGTGGAGCAATCGCGCGTCGAATGCGTCGGTTCGCGGCGCATGTCGGGCATGGCCGGCAACATCACCGCCATGCTGGAGGACCGTTACCATCGCGGCGGCCGCTTCGAGACGATCACCGATCGCGCCGATGCGCCGCTGGAGGACGCCCTGGCGCTGCTGGTGCGCGAGCGGCTGACCGGCCTCAAGCCGCCCAGGGCCGCGGAGAAGCTGGTCGATCTCTGGCGCGACGTGATCGAAACCAAGGCCGGCGCCGATCTCGACCGGCTGTCGAAAGCGGTGGAGGACCAGCGCGCCTTCGCCCGCACCGTGCGCGACATGCTGGTCTCGCTCGACATGGCGGAGCAGAGCGCCCAGGGCGACGATGCCGAAGAGGATGAGGACGACGAGGATTCCGCATCCGAGGATCAGCAGCAGCAGGAGGGCGAGGCCGAGCAGGAGAGCCAGGGCGAGCGCTCCGAGCAGGAGGTCAGCGACGACGCCGCGCAGGAACTGCAGGAAGGCGCGACCGAGGCCTCCGACGCGCCTGCCGGCGACTGGGACGAGGAGGACGAGAGCGCCGACTCCGACGAGGCCGGCGAGGCCCCGCGTCCGCGCGAGGGCAAGCCCAACGACCGTCCGCAGACGGACTACAAGCCCTACACCCAGAAATTCGACGAGATCGTCACGGCCGAGGAGCTTTGCGACGCTGAGGAGCTGACGCGGCTGCGCGCCTATCTCGACAAGCAGCTCGCCCATCTCCAGGGCGTCGTGGCGCGGCTGGCCAACCGGTTGCAGCGCCGCCTGATGGCGCAGCAGAACCGCTCCTGGCAGTTCGATCTGGAGGAAGGCGCGCTCGATCCGGCGCGGCTGCCGCGGATCATCATCGACCCCTACCAGCCGCTCTCCTTCCGGCAGGAATCCGACACCAATTTCCGCGACACCGTGGTGACGCTGCTGATCGACAACTCCGGCTCGATGCGCGGCCGGCCGATCACGGTGGCCGCGACCTGCGCCGACATTCTCGCCCGTACGCTGGAGCGCTGCGGCGTCAAGGTCGAGCTGCTCGGCTTCACCACGCGCGCCTGGAAGGGCGGGCTCGCGCGCGAGAGCTGGCTGCAATCGGGAAAGCCGGCGAGCCCCGGCCGCCTCAACGATCTGCGCCACATCATCTACAAGGCGGCCGACGCGCCGTGGCGGCGGGCGCGCAAGAACCTCGGGCTGATGATGCGCGAGGGCCTGCTCAAGGAAAACATCGACGGCGAGGCGCTGGACTGGGCCCATAAGCGCCTGCTGGGGCGCCCCGAGCAGCGCAAGATCCTGATGGTGATCTCGGACGGCGCGCCGGTCGACGATTCGACGCTTTCGGTCAACGCCGGCAATTATCTCGAGCGGCACCTGCGCCACATCATCGCCGAGATCGAGACGCGCTCGCCGGTGGAACTGATCGCCATCGGCATCGGCCACGACGTCACGCGCTACTACCGCCGCGCCGTCACCATCGTCGACGCCGAGGAACTCGGCGGCGTGATGACCGAGAAGCTCGCCGAGCTGTTCGAGGAGAACGAGGGCGGGGGCGGCCGTGCGCCGCGAGGGCGGCGGCTTCAGTGATTTTCGCCGATGAGATTGGGGAGTCCGGCGCGGGAAACCCTCTCCCGGAGGCAGAGGGCAGGGTGAGGGGTCGGCCCCTCGACCGGCGAAACGACATCTTGTCCGCACGCCCGTTCGGGCCAATCTGGAAACGTCCGTCACCTCGCCCCTGCCCCTCTCCTTATAGGAGAGGGGTTCCCCGCGCATTGATCGTCATCAGCCCCGCGTTCTCATGCGCCTGACCCGCCGCGCCGCCCTCGCCGGTCTCGCGACCAGTCCTCTGGCCACTCCCGCACGCGCCCAGCCGCTCGAGCCCGGCCGCATCCCGCTCGCCATCTCCGCCCGCCCGATCGCCGCCTTCGAGCCACGCAACCCCGAAAAAAGGCGGTTCGGCCAACTCGTTTTCCGTAGCGGCCTGGTGCTGAGCAGCGGCCATCCGCGCTTCGGCGGCCTGTCCGGCCTCTGGCGCTCGGCCGACGGCGGCGACCTCGTCGCGATAACCGACAACGGCTTCTGGCTGAGCGCCAGGACGCGTTCGCGCGACGGCCGGCTCGCCGGGCTGGACGAGGCCGAGATCGCCCCGGTGCTGGGAAGCTCGGGCCGGCCGCTGCACCGCTCGCGCTACTACGACACGGAGTGCCTCGCGATCGCCGACGGCGTCGCCTATGTCGGCGTCGAGCGCATCCACGACATCCTGCGCTTCGACTGGGCCGGGCAGGGCGTCGAAGCGCGCGCCCGGCTCGTCGCCACGCCGCGCGAGATCAAGCGGCTGCCCGACAACCGCGGGCTCGAGGCGATCGGGGTCGCTCCGCCCGAACATCCGCTCGCCGGCGCGATCGTCGCCATCTCGGAACGCTCCGGCGGCGAGGACGAGCCGACGCTCGGCGTCATCATCGGCGGCCCCCGCCCCGGCCCGTTTCAACTCCGTCGGCTCGGCGGCTTCGACATCACCGATCTCGCCTTTCTGCCTGGCGGCGACATGCTGGTGCTGGAGCGCTGGTACCGAACGCTGCGCGGCGTCGGCATGCGCATCAGGCGGATCCCTGCGGCCGGCCTGAAGCCCGGCGCGCTGCTCGACGGCCCGGCGCTGATCGAGGCCGATCTCGGCCAGGAGATCGACAACATGGAGGGGATGTCTGTCCATCAGGAACAGGGCCGGACGATCGTCACCCTGATCTCGGACGACAACTTCTCGTTCCTGCAGCGCACGATCCTGCTGGAATTCGAACTGGCATAGGGCGGCTTCCCGTCTTTCCCTCGGAGGAGAAGGGGAAACGAAAAAGCGGCCCGAAGGCCGCTTCATTCAATCCGGAACGGCAAGCTCTCTCAGCCGGCCGCGAGCTTCTTCTCGATGTCGCGCTTCAGCGTCAGCGCGCCGGTCGAGAGATCGCCGGCGGGCGCCTTGGTCAGGAAGGCGTCGAGACCGCCGCGATGATCGACCGTGCGCAGCGCATTGGCCGAAACGCGCAGGCGCACCGAGCGGCCGAGCGCGTCGGACTGCAGCGTGACGTTCACCAGGTTCGGGCGGAAGACGGTCTTCGTCTTGCGGTTCGAGTGGCTGACGAGGTGC
>JAKFWE010000316.1 GCA_021732895.1 Allobosea sp.
ACAGGAGTAAGGTCGTGTCATTCCTGCCGGCCGCCTTCTCCCGGCAGACAGCTTGAATCACATCCCGACCGATTTGCGAATCCCGATTCCGCTGAAAATCAGCATGCTCTAGCCGGCAGGTCGATCCTTTCAAGCGCGTCGCCCAGCCGAATTTCGCCGCCCTCGATCACCCGCGCCGTGATGCCGCCATGGCCACGCACGGCGTTGTAGCCGCCGGTCCCCAGAACCTCCTCCATGCGCGAGCAGGGATGGCATTCGCCGGTCCATTCCAGCAGGGCCTCGCCGAGCCGGAAGCGCCGGCCCTTCAGCGCCGCCAGGTTGAGTCCGGCGATCACGACGTTGCGGCGCAGGTCTTCGGGCCGGACCGCCTCCCGTCTAAGATGGGCGGCGATGGCGGCGATATGCTCGGACTGGATCAGGGTGAGGTGACGCGCCCCGCCGGTGCGGCTGGCGTAGTGGTCGTCGATGAGACCCTCGACCGGGTCGAGCCGCGCCGCATCGACAGATGTCAGCGGCGCGCGGCGGGCGGACCTCAGTCCGATCCAGACCACGCGGCCCGGGTGCATCGGCGCGTCGATCAGGCGTGACAATGGCGAGGCAGGGTCGAGCGGCAACGTCTCAGCCCAGCACCCGCGCCATCACATCCTTCAGCCCGCCCGCATCCCGCTCCAGCCAGCCCGGGACGGGCAGGTTCTTCGCGCGCAGGAACTCCGGGTTGAACAGCTTCGACTGGTAGCGCGTGCCGTAGTCGCACAGGATCGTCACGATGGTGTGGCCCGGCCCCAACCGTCGCGCGAGGCGGATCGCGCCGGCGACGTTGATGCCCGACGAGCCGCCCAGGCACAGACCCTCATGCTCCAGCAGGTCGAAGACGATCGCGACCGCTTCCGCATCGGGGATCTGGAACGAGACGTCCACAGGAGCGCCCTCGATGTTCCTGGTGATCCGGCCCTGACCGATGCCCTCGGTGATCGAGGAGCCTTCCGACTTGAGCTCGCCCGTGGTGTAGAACGAATGCAGCGCCGCGCCCATCGGGTCGGCGAGTCCGATCTGGATCGCCGGATTGCGCGCCTTCAGCGCCATGCCGACGCCGGCCAGCGTGCCGCCCGAGCCGACCGCGCAAATGAAGCCGTCGATCTTGCCTTCGGTCTGGGCCCAGATTTCCGGCCCGGTGGTTTCGACATGGCCCTGCCGGTTGGCGGTGTTGTCGAACTGGTTGGCCCAGACCGCGCCGTTGGGCTCGGTCTTCGCCAGCGCCCCGGCCAGCCGGCCCGATACCTTCACATAGTTGTTCGGATTGGCGTAGCCGACGGCCGGCACCTCGACCAGCGTCGCGCCCGCCAGCCGCAGCATGTCCTTCTTTTCCTGCGACTGCGTCTCCGGGATCACGATCACGGAGCGGTAGCCGAGCGCATTGCCGACCAGCGCGATGCCGATGCCGGTATTGCCGGCCGTGCCCTCGACGATGACGCCGCCCGGCCGCAAGGCGCCGCTGCGTTCGGCGTCGCGGATGATGGCGAGCGCGGCGCGGTCCTTGACCGATTGGCCGGGGTTCATGAACTCGGCCTTGCCGAGGATGGCGCAACCGGTCTCCTGCGACGCGCGCCGGAGCTTGATCAGCGGCGTGTTGCCGATCGCCTCGATGACGCCGTCGCGGATGGTCATGTCGAAATTTCCCTGTCTGGCCGCAACCTGATAGGCGAAAGCGCCGGAGACGTCACGAGCCCGCTGCGCATGCCACCCATTGTCGAAAAACCAGTCGCCTCGCGTCCCTTGGCGGAGCGCCCGCTGGCGCTGAACCAGACCCTGACGATCGCGCGGCTGGGGCAGCGCGGCGACGGCGTCGCCGACACGCCGGAGGGCCAGGTCTTCGTGCCCCATGCCTTGCCCGGTGAAAGCGTGCGCGTCGTTCGCGACGGCGAGCGGGCCAGGATCGTCGAAATCATCGCGCCGTCGGCTTCCCGCATCGCGGCGATCTGTCCCCTCTTCACCCGCTGCGGCGGCTGTGCCGCCCAGCATATGGACGGGGAACTTTACCGGATATGGAAGCGCGGGCAGGTGACGACGGCGCTCGAACGCGCAGGCGTCGCCGCGTCTGTCGCGGAAACGATCGACGCCCATGGCGCGGGCCGCCGCCGGGCCACGTTCCATGCAAGGCGCGAGGGCGCCGGCATGCTGGTCGGCTTCATGTCCGCCCGCAGCCATGATCTCGTCGCCGTGCCGGCCTGCCCGGTGCTGGCGCCGGGGCTGGCGCGCGCGCCGGACGTCGCGCAATTGCTGGCGAACCGGCTCGGCGGCTCCGGCAAGCCGCTCGATCTCCAGATCACTGCGTCGGAATCCGGCCTCGACGTCGATGTTCGCGGCCACGGTCCGGCCGGCGACAAGCTGAGGCTCGCGCTGACGGAGGCGGCCGAGCGGCTCGATCTCGCCCGGCTGTCGCTGCATGGCGACATCGTCGTCGCGCGCCGCAGCCCGCTCCAAATCATGGGCAGGGCGCAGGTCGCCCCCGGGCCGGGCGGCTTCCTGCAGGCCACGGCGCAGGGCGAGGCGGCGATCGCCGGGCTCGTGGCGGCGGCCCTGCCCAAGGCGAAGCGCATCGCCGATCTCTTCGCCGGCTGCGGTCCGTTCACGCTGCGCCTCGCCGAGCGGGCGCAGGTCCATGCCGTCGAGAGCGACAAGGCCGCCGTGCAGGCGCTGCTCAGGGGCGCGGGCGGCGTGCCGGGCCTCAAGCGCGTCACCGCCGAGACGCGCGACCTGTTCCGGCGTCCGCTGCTGGAACACGAGCTCGACGCCTTCGACGCCATCGTGCTCGATCCGCCGCGCGCCGGCGCGGAGGCGCAGGTGCGGCGGCTCGCGGCGGCGAAGGTCGCGACCGTCGTCTACGTCTCCTGCGACGCCGGAACCTTCGCGCGCGATGCGGCGCTGCTGGTCGCGGGCGGCTATGCGCTGGAAGGCGTGACGCCGGTCGATCAGTTCCGCTATTCCGCCCATATCGAACTGGTCGGCGTCTTCAGACGCGCGGGCAGGCGCTGAGACCGGAGGCGAGATGAGCGCGATTCTTGACGAGATGGCCGGCGTGATCGGCGCGCGCAACATCGTCGCCGAGGCCGACGCGATGGTTCCCTACCTGAAGGAATGGCGCGATCTGTTCCGCGGCAGGGCGCAGGCCGTGGTCCGCCCGGCCTCGACGGCGGAGGTTTCCGCGCTGGTGCGGCTGGCCGCGCAGGCCGGCGCGACGCTGGTGCCGCAGGGCGGCAACACCGGCCTCGTCGGCGGCCAGATCCCGATCGCCGAAGGCCGCGAGATCATCCTGTCGCTGCAACGCCTCGACAGGGTCCGCGCCGTCGACGCCGACAGCGACACGATGACGCTCGAAGCCGGGGTGACGCTGCTGCGGGCGCAGGAAGCGGCCGAAGGCGCCGGTCGGCTCTTCCCGCTCTCGCTCGCCTCGGAAGGCTCCTGCACCGTCGGCGGCAATCTCTCGACCAATGCCGGCGGCACGGCGGTGATTGCCTATGGCAACGCCCGCGAGCTCTGCATGGGGCTGGAGGTCGTGCTCGCCGATGGCCGGATCTGGAACGGCCTGCGCCAGCTTCGCAAGGACAATACCGGTTACGACCTGAAGAACCTCTTCATCGGCGCCGAGGGCACGCTCGGGATCATCACCGCCGCCGTCATGAAGTTGTTTCCGCTGCCGGCGGCGCGCGCCACGGCCTTTCTCGCCGTGCCCTCGCCGGAGGCGGCGCTGGCCCTGCTCGGCCGGGCCAAGGCCAGGGCCGGCGGAACGCTGATGACCTTCGAGCTGATGTCGCGGCTCTGCGTCGAGTTCGTGCTGCGGCACGGCGCCGGCACGCGCGATCCCCTGTCCTCCCCGTCGCCCTGGTATGTTCTGATGGAGGTGTCGTCGCAGAGCGCCGCCGGGCTCGACGAGGCGGTCGAGGCCTTCCTCGGCGATGCGCTGGAGGAGGGGCTCGTCACCGACGCCGCGCTCGCCGGTTCGCTCGGCCAGCGCGCCGATTTCTGGAAGCTGCGTGAATTGCTCTCGGAGGTGCAGAGCCATGAGGGCGGCTCGATCAAGCACGACGTCTCGGTGCCGCTGCACGCCGTGCCGGCTTTCATCGCCCGGGCGTCGGACGCGGTGACGGCCCTCGTTCCCGGCTGCCGGCCGCTGCCCTTCGGCCACATGGGCGACGGCAACATCCACTTCAACGTCAGCCAGCCGGTAGGGGCCGACAAGGCCGGCTTCATCGCCCGCTGGGCCGAGATGAACGAGGCTGTGCACGCCATCGTCGCAGAAATGCACGGCTCGATCTCGGCCGAGCACGGCATCGGCCGGCTGAAGCGCGATCTGCTGCCGGGCGTCAAGGACCCGGTCGAGCTGGCGCTGATGAAGACGCTGAAGGCGACGCTCGATCCCCAGGGCATCCTGAACCCCGGCGCGGTGCTGTGAGAGCCGCGGGCGCTCACACCGCCACGACGTACCCGTCCCGTCGCGGATCGGCCGCCCCGGTCGACACCCCCGTCGCGGGATCGAGAGCCACCGCCTGCATGCCGCCGCAGCGCATCGTCCAGCCGGTGTCGAACGCCGCGATGTCGTGGCCGCGCCGGCGCAGTTCGGCCAGCGTCTCAGGTGCGATCCGGTTCTCGGCCTCGATGAAGCGGCCGTCCCACAGCCGGGCGCGCGGCGCCTCGATCGCCGCCTGCAGGGGCAGCCCGAAATCGAGATGCTGCACCATGGCCTGGACCTGCGTCTGCAGGATGCCGTAGCTGCCGGGCGTGCCCAGCGCCAGCACGGGTGCGCCGTCTCGCGTCGAGATCGTCGGCGTCATGCACATCGGCAGTTCCGAGCCGGCCTTCGAGCGGTTGGGGCTGCCCGGCTGCACGTCGGCCCAGTAGAGGAAATTGTTCAGGCAGAGCCCCGTGCCCGGCACGACGACGCCGCTGCCGAACGGGCTGCCGATGCTGTTGGTGATGCAGATCAGGTTGCCGTCGCGGTCTGCGATCGACAGCGAGGTGGTGTGGGCCGGATCCTCG
>JAKFWE010000166.1 GCA_021732895.1 Allobosea sp.
GTCAGCGCCCGCGTGATCTGGTCAGCGTCACAGAACGCCGAAGCATAGGCCGGTCCCCGATAGACGACGTCATGACCGAGATCGGCGAAATCGTCGCAGATCGTTTGAAGCAGGGCGGGGATGTCGGTGGCGGCCATCGCGCCGGTGGCGCGGCCGTCGCGCAGATAGGACAGGGCTCCGCCCACCATCCGCTCCATCAAGGCGAGATCGGCCAGGATGGCGCGGCGCGTTTCGGGCTCTTCGATCTCCTCGACGCGCAAACGCAGGCGCGTGATCGGCGTGCGCAGGTCGTGGCTGACCGCCGCCAGCATCTGGGTGCGACCTTCGATCATGTGGCGGATGCGGGCCGCCATCGCTTCCAGCGCCGCCGAAAGGCGCGTCACCTCGACGGGTCCGTGCGCGACCGCGATCCTGTCGCCGCGATCGGGGTCGAAGCGGTCCGCCGCCTCTGCAAGGCGCGACAGCGGGGCGACCACCGCGCGCGTCGCCCAGAGCGAAAGCAGGCCGATCAGACTCGCCAGCGAGACGAGCATGGTGATCAGGAAAAGCAGGACGGCGCCGGCGCGCGGCGGCGCCAGCATCGGCGGCGGGTTCATTCGCAGGCCGAGGCCGTCTGGCAGGCGCAGCCCGATCGCCGCCGGCCCGCGACGGCCGTCATCCGGTTCGAGCATCAGCACCTCGACGCCGGCGCCGATTTCCCGCCGGATCGCATCGGCCAGGGCCCGGTTCGGCCAAGGCGTCCTCTCGGCGGAGGAAACTGCGTCCGGCGCGAGGCGCGCCAGGCGCGGCTGCGATGCGAGAGCCGCCTCGACGACGACCCCTCGCGCCTCCGCGGACGGCGCGGCCTCGACCTGACGCATGATCGTGATCAGGTCCGAGACGTAGGGAAACAGCGGCAGACGCCGCAATTCGCGCGGCAGCACGATCAGCAGCACCGCAGCCGTGACGAAGCTCGCCAGCACGAGCGAACCGACGACGATCAGCGCGATCTGCGAGGCGGCGCGTTCAGGCAGGAAACGCAGCAGGCCGCGCTTCATGACGCCTCGACCTCGGGCGAGAACATGTAGCCGCCCGAGCGGATGGTTTGGAACAGCTCCGGCTCCTTCGGGTTGGCCTCCATTTTCTGCCGCAGGCGGCTGACCAGGACATCGATCGAGCGTTCGAACGGACCCGCCGCTCGCCCCTGCGTCAGATCGAGCAGCTGGTCGCGCGACAACACGCGGCGCGGTCGCTCGCAGAAGGCGAGCAGAAGATCGAACTCGGCCCCTGTCAGCACAACGCGCTCCCCGCCCGGATTGGTCAGCCGCCGAAGCGCCTTGTCCAGCCGCCAGCCGGCGAAGGCCAGCGCCGCGCCGGCGCCGATCGGCAGCGTCTCCTGCGTCGAGGCCCGGCGCAGCACCGCCCTGATCCGCGCCAGCAGTTCGCGCGGGTTGAACGGCTTCACCAGATAGTCGTCCGCTCCCATTTCCAGCCCGAGGATGCGGTCGATCTCCTCGCTCTTGGCGGTCAGCATGATGATCGGGACCGCGCCGTCGTTGCGCAGCCTGCGGCATATGCTCAATCCGTCCTCGCCCGGCAGCATCAGGTCGAGCACGATCAGGTCGTAACGGCCGTCACGCAGTGCCGCATCCATCTCTCGGCCGCTGGTCACTGCCTTCACGCGCATTTCGTGTCCTCGCATGAAGCGCTGGACCAGCCCGGCGATCTCGCGGTCGTCCTCGACGAGAAGAATCTGGGGAATCCGGCTCATCTCCGCCTCCGCGGCTCGATCGGCTGCGATCAGCCAACGAGCGCGGTCGCCCGGCTACGCGGCCATGCGTTCAATGCGCGTTTCGCCCGCGCTGTCCAGCCGTCCCGAACCGAAGGCGTATCCGTTTGTTTCCAGCGGGCCACGGGAAAAATCGGGATACCAGATCGAGTCTCGCGCGCCCTCTTTTGGAAAAGGGCGCGGCCCAGCCTCGCCTTATGGCAAATCATGGTCATCCGATCCGCTCTTCAAAGCCGACCCCGGCGGACACGCCGGTCGAGAAGCGGGGACCAGGCGGCGTCCTCATCCTGCTGCTGGCGCTGTTTGGCCTCGCCGTCTGGTCCATGCTTGTCCCCACGCTGCTGAGGCGCGACGGGATCAGCGCCCCCTGCCGGGGATGCATGCCGCCGGTCTGGCGCGACCCGGTGACGGGCCTGCCGCGGGCCGCATCCCGAAACCGGGGAGCGTCGATGTGATCGGCATGGCGCAGCGGGCGGCAGCGTCGCTCGGCGAGCAGGTGCTGCGCCATCCTGCCGCCGCCGCGCTGGTGATCGTTCCGCTGGCGTTGGGGTTCGGCTCGCTGGCCGGATTTTCGGCCGGAAGAGCGGCGCTGCCCGGAGAGTCCAGAGCGGAGTCGTATCAGGAGGCGCGCGCCCAGACCGTCGCTGCGCATTTGCGCCAGTTCACGGGCGATTATGTCCTCGCGGCCGGGGATTCGCACATCGAGCACTGGTTCGCCAGCACGCGTTGCGGCCTGCCGGTGGTCAACGCGGGCGTTTCGGGTGCAACGGCGATGTCCTATCGGCGCTTCTTCTCGGCGTTGAAGCTGAAGCGGCCGCCGCGCGCGGTCGTTCTGACGATCGGAACGAACGACGCCAGCGTCCGGCGCGTCGGCGATCCGGAGACGGCGACGCGGCGCTTCGCGGTTTCGTTGCGCGGCTTGCTCGAGACGATCGGACGGCGCGCGCCGCTCGTGCTGCTCACGGCGGTGCCGCCGCCCGGCCCGGGTCAGGACAAGGCCTTCTCGACGGAAGCCGCCGCGCGGTTCAGCATCGAGGCGAAGGCCGCGTGCGCCGCCGGGCTCTGCCGCTTCGTCGATCCGTTCGGCCCGGGCCTCAACCTGATCGACGGTGTCCATTTCGAGAATTACCGCGACGTCTACGACGGGCTGGACTCGCAGCTCTGCGAGGGAATGCAGCCGCCGCCCGAGCGCTAGCGTCCCTCGCCGCGCGTCGGCGGGAACCGGGGACGACCGCGGCTGCGTCCGCGCGCGCTCTGGACGACGCGTGTTGCATCCGCCATTCCTGGGGCGGCGGCGGGGATCGCCGCGCCGGAAGATGAAGACCATGCTGGATGTCTCGGTTCTCGACCTGTCGCTCGTGATCGAGGGGCAGGAGGCGGGCGACGCGCTGCGCAACTCGCTCGATCTCGCGCGCCATGCGGAAGCCCTGGGCTACAGGCGCTACTGGGTCGCCGAGCACCACAACATGACCGGCGTCGCCTGCGCCGCGACCGCGGTCGTCATCGGCCACCTCGCGGCGGGTACGACGACGATCCGGGTCGGCTCCGGCGGCGTGATGCTGCCAAATCACGCGCCGCTGATCATCGCCGAACAGTTCGGCACGCTGGAGGCGCTGTTTCCCGGACGCATCGACCTGGGGCTCGGCCGGGCGCCCGGCACGGACCAGCACACCGTCAGGGCGCTCAGGCGCGATCCAGCCGCGGCGCACGACTTTCCCCGGGACGTCATGGAGGTGCAGGCGCTGCTCGGCCCTGTCCAGCCTGGACAGGCCGTCCAGGCCGTGCCGGGGGCGAACTCCAATGTGCCGGTCTGGATACTTGGCTCCAGCCTGTTCGGCGCGCAGCTCGCGGCCGAACTCGGCCTGCCCTACGGCTTCGCCTCGCATTTCGCGCCCGACGCGCTGATGCAGGCGCTCGGCGTTTATCGCGAGCGCTTCAAGCCCTCGCGACAGGCGTCAAGGCCGCACGCCATGCCGGGCGTCTCGGTGATCGCGGCCGACACCGATGCGGAGGCGCGCCGGCTCTTCACCTCACAGCAGTTGCGCTTCCTCGACATGATCCGCGGCACGCGCGGCAAGCTGAAAGCCCCGGTCGACGATATCGAGCAGCATTGGGCGCCGCGCGAGAAGATGCAGGCCTCGCAGATGCTGCGCTACGCCTTCGTCGGCTCGCCCGAGACGATCGCGCGCGACCTGTCGGCCTTCATCACGGCGACACGCGCCGACGAGATCATGGCGACCGCGCCGATCTTCGACCATGCGGCGCGCAAGCGCTCCTTCGCCATCCTGGCCGAAGTGGCCCGGGGGCTGACGGCGGCCAGAGACGCCGCCTGAGGCAACCCCGGGAACATCGGCGGCGGGGCGGCGTTGGCCAGTCTCACCGCTCGGATGGTCCTGGGGAATGTGGATGAAGCTCGAGATCGAGGCTGCGCTGACCTATGGCTTCGGCAGCGCCACGCAGGTGATCGCCGCGATCGAGGCGGCGCGCTCGCCGGACCAGACGATCCTGTCGGAAAGCCTCGAGATTTTCCCTCAGGCCAACCTGATCCGCGACGAGGACGCCGGAACAGGCGAGCGCCGCTTCCGCGCCGCGCTGAGCGGCCAGGTCGAGATCCGCTACCGCGCCACGGTCGACAACGGCCTGCGTGCGCCGCTCCCGGCGGCCGCCTACCAGCACGACTGGTCGCAGTTGCCGCGCGAGGTGCTGCCCTATGTGCTGCCGAGCCGGTTCTGCCCGTCCGACGAGTTCGTGCGCTTCGCCCAGCGCGAGTTCCACGACGCGCCGCTCGGCGGGGCGCGCGTGCTGGCGGTGCTCGACTGGCTTCATGAGCATGTCGATTACGTCCATGGCGTCAGCAACGCGACGACCACGGCCGAGCGCACCTTCATCGACCGGGCCGGCGTCTGCCGCGATTTCAGCCATCTCGGCATCACATTGACCCGGGCGCTGAACATCCCGGCGCGCGCCGTCAGCGCCTATGCGCTCGATCTCGACCCGCCGGATTTCCATGCCGTCTTCGAGGTCTATCTCGACGGCGGCTGGCGCCTGGTCGATCCGACGCGGCTCGCGCCCGTCGAAGGCATGGTGCGCATCGGCAGCGGCCGGGACGCCGCCGACATCGCCTTCCTGACCAGCGAGTTCAACTGCCAGTGCCTGAACCAGAGCATCACGGTGAGGCGCGCGCAGTACGACACGTTGCAGGCGGCCTGAATTCCTCGCCATCCGACGGGAGCCCCGGCAGAACCAGGGCTCCCC
>JAKFWE010000165.1 GCA_021732895.1 Allobosea sp.
GGACCGGTCCATCGGCCTCACGGCTGATCGCCCCCCTCTCCCTCTCTCCCCCACGAAGGGGGAGAGAGCAGCTCAGTTCGGCCAGCGTTGTCGCAACGGCAAAGCCATGCTCGCGCTGATCGGCCGCCGCCTCCTGATCGCGATCCCGACGCTGCTGCTGGTGTCGCTGTTCGTGTTCGCGCTGCAAAGGGCGCTGCCGGGAGATCCGTTCCTCGTCATCGCCGGCGAGGAGCGCGACCCGCAGGTGATCGCGCATCTGCGCGCGCTCTACCGGCTCGACGATCCTGTGCCGGTGCAGTTCTTCGCCTGGCTCGGGCAGGTGCTGCAGGGCGATTTCGGCCGCTCGCTGCGCACCGGCGAGCCGGTTCTCGGCCTGATCCTGCAGAAGCTGCCGGTGACCATCCAGCTCGCGGTCGCCTCGATGATCTTCGCCATCGGCATCGGCATTCCCGCCGGCATCATCGCGGCGCGGCGCAAGGGCACGTTCGTCGATTACTCGACCAGCGCGCTGGCGCTGTCTGGCCTCTCGATCCCGAATTTCTGGCTCGGCATCATGCTGATCCTCGTCGTCTCGGTGCAGTGGAAGCTGCTGCCGGCCTCGGGCTACACACCGTTCTTCTCGGACCCGGTCGAGGCGATCAAGCAACTGATCATGCCCGCCTTCGTGCTGGGCGGGGGGCTCGCGGCCTTCATCATGCGCCATACCCGCTCGGCCATGCTGGAGGTGCTGCGGGCCGACTATATCCGCACCGCCCGCGCCAAGGGGCTCGACGAATCGCGCGTCGTGAACCGGCATGCGCTCGCCAACGCGCTGGCGCCGATCATCACCATGTCGACCCTGCTGTTCGGGGAACTCCTCGCCGGCGCGGTCCTGACCGAGCAGGTCTTCACCATTCCCGGTTTCGGCAAGCTGATCGTCGACGCCGTCTTCAACCGCGACTACGGCGTGGTGCAGGGCGTGGTGCTGTGCACGGCGCTCGGCTTCATCGCGATGAACCTTCTGGCCGACGTGCTCTATGTGCTGGCCAATCCCCGTCTGAGGACCGCCTGATGGCGAGCGTCACCCTCGACCGCGACGCGCCGGGCGGCGAAGAAGCCGGCGCCGGCGCCACGTCCAGGGCGAGCAACCGCGCCTTCGCCAAGCTGATCCGCAACCGCTCGGCGCTGATCGGCGGGACGATCGTCATGGTCTTCGTGGCGATGGCGCTTCTCGCGCCGCTGCTGCCGCTGGCCGACCCGCTGAAATCGAACTTCCTCGCCATCCGCAAGCCGCCCTCGGAGCTCTACTGGTTCGGCACCGACGAACTGGGGCGAGACCAGGTCTCGCGGCTGTTTTTCGGGGCGCAGGCCTCGCTGCTGGCCGGCATCGTCTCCGTCCTGATCGCGCTCGGCGTCGGCGTGCCGGTCGGCCTCGTCGCCGGCTGGTATGGCGGCTGGATCGACATCGTGATCTCGCGCATCACCGAAGCGCTGCTGGCCTGCCCGTTCCTGATCCTGGCGATCGCCTTCGCCGCCGTGCTCGGCCCGTCGCTGACCAACGCCATGATCGCGATCGGGCTGTCGGCCGTGCCGATCTTCATCCGGCTGGTGCGCGGGCAGGTCATCACCGTCAAGACCGAGGATTTCGTCGAGGGCGCGCGCGCCGTCGGCGTCAAGGACCACGTCATCCTGTTCCGCCATGTCGCGCCGAACACGCTGGCTCCGATCGTCGTGCAGTCGACGCTATTCATGGCGCAGGCGATCATCCTGGAGGCGGCGCTCTCCTTTCTCGGCCTCGGCCAGCAGCCGCCGGCGCCGTCCTGGGGCCAGATGCTCAACGTCGCCAAGAATTTCATGGAGCAGGCGCCGTGGATGTCGGTGGCGCCCGGCATCGCCATCTTTCTGACCGTGCTGGGCTTCAATCTGCTCGGCGACGGTCTGCGCGACGCGCTCGATCCCAAGGAGGGGTGATGTGAGCCTCGCCAACCCTCGCCGGTCATCCTGGGCGTAGCGCAGCGAAGACCCGGGATCCATGCCGGAACGCCAATCGGCGACGCTCCGGCATGGATCCCGGATCGGCGCGCCTTCGCCGCTTGTCCGGGATGACGACCCTGTGTTTTTTGGCTTTTGCGACTTTGAGGACTGACCCATGTTCACCACCCGTCCCGAAATTCTCGGCACGTTCGGCGTCTGCACCTCGACGCACTGGCTCGCCACCGCGACCGGCATGGCCATGCTGGAAAAGGGCGGCAACGCGTTCGACGCCTGCGCGGCCGCCGCCTTCGTGCTGCAGGTGGTCGAGCCGCATCTCGTCGGCCCGGCCGGCGACATGCCGGCGCTGTTCTACTCCGCCAAATCGAGGAAGGTCGAGGTGATCTGCGCCCAGGGGCCGGCGCCGCAGGCCGCCACGATCGCCGCCTTCAAGGGTCTCGGCCTCGACATGGTGCCGGGCTCCGGCCTGCTCGCAACCGTGGTGCCCGGCGCCTTCGGCGGCTGGATGACGCTGCTGCGTGACCATGGCCTGCTCAGCCTGCGCGAGGTGCTCGAACCAGCGATCGGCTATTTCGAGAACGGCCACCCGATGCTGCCGCGCGTCTGCGACACGATCGCCGGCCTGACCGAGCTGTTCACCAACGACTGGCCGACCTCCGGGGAGCTCTATCTGCCGGGCGGTCAGGTTCCGCAGCCGCGCAAGCTGTTCCGCAACCAGGCCGCCGCCGACACCTACAAGCGCATCCTGAGCGAAGCCGAGGCGACGGGCGGCGACCGCCAGACGCAAATCCAGGGCGCCTATGACGCCTGGTACAAGGGCTTCGTCGCCGAGGCGATGGACGCCTTCTGCCGCACGACCGAGGCGCTCGATTCCTCGGGCCGCCGGCACAAGGGACTGCTCCGCGCCGACGACATGGCGCGCTGGACGCCGGGCTACGAGACGCCCGCATCGGTCAACTACCATGGCTGGGAGGTCTTCAAGATCGGCGCCTGGGGCCAGGGTCCGGTCTTCCTGCAAACGCTTAAGATACTCGAAGGGATCGATATCGGCGCGATGGGGCCGGCGAGCCCGGCCTTCGTCCACCATGTCGCCGAGGCGCTGAAGCTGGCCTTCGCCGATCGCGAGGCCTATTATGGCGACCCTGATTTCGTGAGGGTGCCGCTGGCGACGCTGCTGTCCGAAGACTATGCGCGCGGGCGCCGCAACCTGATCTCCGACCGGGCCTCGCACGAGCTCAGGCCGGGCATGATCGCCGGTTTCGAGGAGCAGGTCGGGCGCATGCTGGCGGGCCTGCGCGTCGCCGGCCAGTCCGGTGCGGCGGGCGCGACGGTCGGCGAGCCGACCATGGCCTCCATGGTCGCGGCCGGGCGCAAGGGCGACACCGTCCATATCGACGTGATCGACAGATGGGGCAACATGATCGCGGCGACGCCCTCGGGCGGCTGGCTGCAATCCTCGCCGGTCATCCCCGAACTCGGCTTCCCGCTGAACTCCCGCGCGCAGATGTTCTGGCTCGAGGAGGGGCTGCCCTCGTCGCTCGCGCCCTTCAAGCGCCCGCGCACCACCCTGTCGCCGACCATCGCCTTCGAGAACGGCGAGCCGCGGCTGGCTTTCGGCACGCCGGGCGGCGACCAGCAGGAGCAATGGCAGATGGGCATGTTCCTGCGCCGCGTCCATCACGGCCTCAATCTGCAGGAGGCGATCGATCTGCCGCTCTTCCACACGCAGGCTTTTCCGCTCTCGTTCTACCCGCGCGAGATGCGGCCGGGACATCTCGCCGTCGAGGAAAGCCTCGGCAAGGCGGCGCTGGACGATCTCGCCGCGCGCGGCCACGATCTCGAGATCGCGCCCGAATGGACGATCGGGCGCCTCACCGCGGCCGAAACCGGGGATGACGGCCTCTTGCGCGCGGCGGCGACGCCGCGTCTGATGCAGGCCTACGCCGCCGGCCGCTGAGGGAGTCGCCGATGACCTGGTCAATCGTCGCGCGCGACGCGGCCACGGGCGCCTTCGGCGTCGCGGTCTCGACCTGCGCGTTCGCCGTCGGCGCGCGCGTGCCCCATGGTTGCGGCCGCGTCGGCGCGATCGCGACGCAGGCCTTCGTGAATCCGCTCTACGGCATCGACGGCCTGCGCCTGCTCCAGGAGGGCCGCTCGGCGCTCGAGATCGTCGCCAACCTGACGGCGGCGGATGAGGGCCGCGCCCACCGGCAGCTCCATCTCATCGACCGCGAGGGCAAGATCGCCGCTCATACCGGCTCCTCCTGCATCGACTGGTGCGGCGCCGTCGATGGGCCGCAGGTCTCGGTCGCAGGCAACATGCTGAGCGGGCCGGAGGTGATCGGGGAGACGCTGAAGGCCTATATCGCGGCCTCGGCGCGCGACTTCGACGAGCGGCTGCTGCTGGCGCTCGAAGCCGGCGAGAAGGCGGGCGGCGACAAGCGCGGCAGGCAGTCCTGCGCCATCAGGATCTGGGCGGGCGAGCCGTTCGCGACCTTCGACCTGCGGGTCGACGACCATGCCGATCCGCTGGCCGAACTGCGCCGGCTCTGGCGGGTGGCGCATCAGCGCTATGTCCCGTTCCAGGCGGCCTCGCCTTCGCGGGCGCGACCGGCCGGCGTGACGGATCGCGACGAACTCGACCGGCTCTGCGCCGAGCATGCGGCGGCGTGGAATGCACGCCACCCGGCCCCCGATCACGGCGTCGGTGGATAAATCCGGCGCATTTGCTAGCATCGTCGCGCTTGCGGGGCGCCGAAATCGGGGGAGCGGGCCATGGCGGACGATATGGACGCACTCCTGAAGCGCGTCAGGGCGCTGGAGGCGAAGCTCCAGGCGCTGTCCGACATCATCAAGGTGAGCGGCGCGACGGTGACGATCGAAACCCCCGGCACGCTGGAGCTGAAAGCGATGGGCCGGATGTATATCGAGGCCGGGGGTCATCTCACGCTGTCGACCGCCTCGAACTTTTCGCTCACGGCGATCATGCGGGCCGACCTGCGGATCGGAAGCGGTCTCAACGTCGCGGCCAGCCAGGCGGATCTGACCTT
>JAKFWE010000463.1 GCA_021732895.1 Allobosea sp.
TTGTCGGGGTCGAGGCCGGCCTCCCTGAAAGTGTCGGCGTTGACGTAGAGCAGCGGCGTCGAATTGTGGAAGGGCACGCCGTAGACCGAACGGTCGAGCACGGCGTTGCCGTGCAGCGCCTTGAAGAACTGGCCCATGAAGGCGTCGTTGCTCTTGCCGTCGGCCTTGATCAGGTCGTCGAGCTTCTGGATCTCGCCCTCGATCTTGAGATCGAGCAGGAAGTTGGCCGACATGATCACGGCGGCGGGCGGCTTGCCCGCCTTCATCGCGGCGCGCGTCTTGATCAGCGTCTCGTCATAGGAGCCGGTATAGACCGGCGTCGCCTTGATGGTCGGGTGCTTCTCGTTGAACTCCCTGACCATGGTGGTCATGTCGCGGGCGAGCTGGCCGTCGACCGGGACCGGGAAGAACAGCTCGATCTCGGTGGGAGCCTGCGAGAAAGCGGGCGAGAGCGCGAGCGCAGCGGCGAAGGCCGTGGCCGCGAGAACGGTTCTGCGTGTGCGGGTCATGCGTGGTTCCCCTTTACTTGATGCCGGACGAGACGAAGGAGTTGACGAAGGCGCGCTGGAACAGCGCAAACGCGATCAGCAAAGGCGCGCTGACCATCAGGGTGCCCGCGGCGATGACGCCCCAGGCCTGCGCCCCTTCCGCGCCGCGCGTGAAGGAGGCGAGGCCCACGGTGAGCGGGCGCAGATCGGGCGAATTGATCACCATCAGCGGCCAGAGGAACTCGTTCCAATGGGCGGTGACGGAGACGATCGAGAAGGCGATCAGCGAGGGTTTCGCCAGCGGCAGATAGATCAGGCGGATGCGCTGGAGCACGCTCGCCCCGTCGATCAGGGCGGCGTCCTCGAGCTCGCGCGGGATCGCCCGAAAGGCCTGGCGCATCAGGAACGTGCCGAAGGCGGAGGCGAAATACGGCGCCATCACCCCGACCAGCGAGTCGTAGAGTCCCAGCGTCGCGATCGTCGTGAGATTGGGGACGATCAGCACGACCGGGGCCAGCATGAGCTGGAGCAGGAACAGGTAGAAGAACAGGCTGCGTCCGGGAAACTCGAGCCGCGCGAAAGCGTAGCCAGCGAGCGTGACCGTGACGAGTTGCACCGCCAGGATGCCGAGCGTGATGACCAGCGTATTGAGGCCGTAGCGCGGGAAATCGGCCGAGGCCCAGGCCTCGCGGAAGTTCGCCAGCGTCGGAACATAGTCCGGGATCAGCGAGGCCATGCCCGCGCCGATGCTTTGGGGATTGAAGGCCGCGACCAGCATCCAGACGAAGGGCGTCATCCAGAGGCCGGCGACCAGCAGCGTCGCGCCATAGCCGAGCTTCGGTGAGAACTCGCCCGTGGCGACGCCCGTGCCTGTCCCGCTCATGTCTCGCGCTCCCCGAAGGAACGCTCGAGCGTGCGCAGCGAGGAGGCCGAGATGGCGAGCAGCAGGGCCAGCATCACCAGCGTGCCGGCCGCCGCCTTGCCGGCGTCGTAGCTCTCGACCGCCTGCTGGTAGACGTAAAACAAGAGCAGGTTGGTCGAGTCGGACGGACCGCCCTTGGTCAGCACGAAGACATGGTCGACCTGGGTGACGACGTTTAGCAGCCCGATGACCATGACGAAGCCGATGGTCGGCTTGAGATAGGGCAAAGTGATGTAGGCCAGGCGCTGCCACGGCCCCGCGCCGTCGAGGATCGCCGCCTCATAGGCGTCGGCCGGCACGGCTTGGAGGCCTGCGAGGAAGAACAGCATGTAGTAGCCGGCGTTCTTCCAGATCGTCAGGCCCATGATGGCGTAGAGCGCGATGTCCGGGTCGCCGAGCCAGTTCGGGCCTGAGAGCGCGAGCTTTGCGAGGTGGTAGTCGAGCAGGCCGACGCCGGGCAGGAAGATGAACAGGAAGATCGAGGCCGCCGCGACCAGCGGAATCAGCACGGGCAGAAAGAACAGCGCCCGGAACAAGGCATTGACCCGGCTCGACCGCGCCAGCGCCATGGCGAAGCCGAGCGCCAGGACGAGGCTCGGGATCACCGTGCCGAAGGCGTAGATCAGGTTGTTGGAGAGCGCCTTGCGGAAGGCCGGATCGGCGGCGAGCTTGGCGAAATTGCCGCCCCCCACATAAGTCTGCGGTCCGCCGATGCGAATCTGGTTGTGCAGCGACTGCCACAGCACCTGCAGCACCGGCCAGTAGGTGAACAGCGCGAGGAAGATCAGCGATGGGGCGAGCAGCGCCAGCGCGACCACGGTCGTGCGCCGCGGCCGCCGGAGCGCCGGCCGCCAGTCGCGCGTGACCTGACCGTGGATGACAGCGTTAGCCATCGCTCCGTCGTGGCGAGTGCTCATGACGAAGCCGCGACGGCCGAATGACGTGGCGATGACGCCCTTTGACGCGCCGATCAGCGTCGCCCGGGGGTCCGGAAGACATACGCGTCGGCGTCGGCCGTCGAATCGCGCGTCGCCACCGCCAGCATATCGGCGTGCAGCGGCGACAGCCGGCAGGCGGGATCGGTCGCGGCCGCGTCGCCCGCGAAGAGCAGGGCCTGGCAGCGGCAGCCGCCGAAATCGCGCTCGCGCCGCTCGCAGCTCCGGCAGGGGTCGCGCATCCAGTCCGTGCCGCGATAGGCGTTGAAGGCGGCGGAATCCCGCCAGATTTCGGCCAGCGGCCGGTCGCGGACATTGTCGAAGACGAGATGCGGGATCGTCTCGGCGGCGTGGCAGGGCAGCGCCTTCCCCGCCGGCGTGACGTTGATGTGCCGCGCGCCCCAGCCGCCCATGCAGGGCTTCGGATAGCTGGCGTAATAGTCTGGCAGGACGGCGTCGATGACGAGGCGGCCGGCGGTGCGGGCGCGCTCGGCGGCGAGATCGGCCGTCGCCCGCTCCACCTGCGCGCGCGTCGGCATCAGGCGGTCGCGATTGGCCACCGCCCAACCGTAATACTGGACATGGGCGATCTCGACGCGCGCCGCGCCCCAATCCTCCGCCAGGCGGACGAGGGCGGGAATCTGCGCGACATTGCCGCGATGGACAACGGCGTTGAGCGTCAGCCGCAATCCCAGCCGCGCGATCTCGCCGGCCAGGAGCCGCTTCCGCGCAGCCGATCCGGGCAGGCCCGCGACATGGTCGGCGGCGGCGTCCTCGACGCCCTGCACAGAGAGCTGGACATGGTCGAGCCCGGCCTGCGCGACGCGCTCGAGCGCCTCGGGCGCGAAGCCGACGCCCGAGGTGATCAGGTTGGTGTAGAGCCCGCGCTCGACCGCCCGGCTCACGAGCACGGCGATGTCGGGCCGCAGCATCGGCTCGCCGCCGGAGAACGAGATTTGCAGCACGCCCATCGCCGCCGCCTCGTCGATGAGGCGCAGCCAGGTCGATGTGTCGAGTTCGGACGAGCGGCGCTCCAGTTCGAGCGGATTGGAGCAATAGGGGCATTTCAGCGCGCAGCGATGCGTCAGCTCGGCGAGAAGCGCCATCGGAGGGGCGGGCGCAGGCGCGCTCATGCCGACGGCTCCCTGCGCTCCAGCATGCGAATCGCCAGCAACTCCGTCACGAAAGCCGCGACGTCGGCGGAGATTTCGTCCTCGGGCGCGGCGAATTCGGCGGCGAGTCCGCGCGCGATGACGTCGACCGTCCTGACGCCGTCGATGCGCTTCAATATCTCGACGGCGATCTCGTCGGGTTCGAAGACACGCTCGGGACCCTGCAGAAACCACTGCCCGCGCGCCTCGTTGAACTGGAGCCGCACGCCGCGCGGCAGCGCCGGCACGTCGTCGCCCCTGACCGGCGCGGCGCTCACAGCGCCTCCGGACGCCAGGCGCCGGGCGGGGGCAGGCCCGGCTCGACATAGGCGAAATGCAGCGCGTCGAGCTGCGCCCAGAGCACGTCGCATTTGAAGCGCAGCGCCGCGATCGCCGCCTGCTGCTGCGCGGCGGTGACCGCGTGGGCGCAGACATAATCGAGCGCGAAATCGACGTCGCGCGAGGCCTGCGCCGGGCGCTTGTCGAAATAGGCGAGCGTCTCTGGCGTGACGAAGGGATAGTTCGCGAGCATGCCGGAGACGCGCTCGGCGATGATGGCCGGCGAGAACATCTCGGTCAGCGAGGAGGCGATCGCCTCGAGCAGGCTGCGCTCGGCGACGAAGCGGACATAGGCCTGCACCGCGAATTTGGTCGCCGGCAGCACGCCTTCTCCCGCCTCGACGTCGGCGTCGGCGAAGCCGAAGCTCGCTGTCAGCTTCCGCCAGCGCGCGAAGCCGCCATCGCCTTCCGCCTCGCCGTCGTGATCGACGATGCGCTGGCGCCAGATGCGGCGCAGCTCCGGCGTCGGCAGCCGCGCCAGCAGCGTCGCGTCCTTGACCGGGATCATCGCCTGGTAATGCGAGCGGTTCAGCGCCCAGGCGGCGACCTGCCCGCGCGTCAGCCCGCCGTCATGCAGAAGGCGGTGGAACGGGTGGAGATTGTGATAGCGCTCCGCGCCCACCGCCCTGAGCGCGGCTTCCAGCGCATGCGGCGTCATCGCGGCGCTCACAGCGGAAACTCCATGCCGTCCTCCGCCACGATCCAGCCCGCCGTCTCGACCTTCTGCCGCTCCGGCGAGCCCGCGACCAGCAGCGGGTTGCTGTTGTTGATGTGGATGTAGACCTTTTTGCCGATGGCGCTGCCGGCCAGCGCCGCCAGCGAGCCGTCTCGCCCGCTGACGGGAATGTGGCCCATGCGCCGGCCTGTCTTGGGGCCGAGCCCGAGCCGGATCATTTCGTCATCATCGTAAAGCGTGCCGTCGAAAAGCAGAAGCCGGGTTCCGTCCAGCCTGCGCCGAAGCGCGTCGTTCACGGCGGCGCAGCCAGGCACATAATGCGCCCAATCGTCTTCGCCGGCGCCGCGCAGCGCGACGCCGACGGTGCGCCCGTCCTCGATGTCGGTCCGCACCTCTTCGCCCTCATCCCAGAGCGGGGCTTTCCCCGGAACCGCAAACAGCTCCATCTCGACATCCGGGACCGGGAGGAAGGGAACGCC
>JAKFWE010000464.1 GCA_021732895.1 Allobosea sp.
CATGAGAAATATGTCGATGAGGCGCTGTTCCTGATGGTCACCCACGACGTCAACCCGCGCGCGATGAGCCCCAAGGTGAAGGGCTTCGTGCAGGCGCAGAACTGGTTCCAGGACTTCTCGCCGATCACGATGGCGAAGTGAGGCGCGTATGCTGAAGCGGCCGTCATTGCGAGGAGCGAAGCGACGAAGCAACCCAGGGGGGCTCAGAGTTCCGCGGCCCCTGGGTTGCTTCGCTTCGCTCGCAATGACGGAGGGCGCACCATGCTGACCTACCTCGCCAAGCGCATCCTCTACGTCCTGCCGGTCGCCTTCGGCGTCAGCCTGTTCTGCTTCCTGCTCGTCCATATCGCGCCTGGCGACCCGCTGACGTCGGTGCTGCCGCCCGACGCCTCGCAGGCGATGCAGGACGAACTCCGCAAGATTTACGGGTTCGACCGGCCGCTGCCGGTGCAGTTCGGGCTCTGGCTCTGGAAGGCGGTGCAGGGCGATCTCGGCACCTCGATCGCGACCGGACGGCCCGTCGCCGCCGAGGTCTGGCGCGCCGTCGGCAACACGCTGCTGATCGCGCTGCTGGCGACGGTCATCGGCTTCGTGCTGGGCTTGTTCTTCGGATTCGTGGCGGGCTATTTCCGCGGTTCGTTCCTCGACAAGTTCGCCTCGATGCTCGCGGTGCTGGGCGTCTCCGTGCCGCATTACTGGCTCGGGATGGTGCTGGTGATCGTGTTCTCCGTGCAGCTCGGCTGGCTGCCGCCGGGCGGGGCGGGGCCTGGAGGCTCCGCCGCCTGGAAATGGGACTGGGAGCATGTCAGCTACATGGTCCTGCCCGCCATCACGATGTCGGTCATCCCGATGGGCATCATCGCCCGCACCGTGCGCGCGCTCGTCGCCGACATCCTGAACCAGGAGTTCGTTCCGGCGCTCCGGGCCAAGGGGCTGATGGATTTCGGCGTGTTCAGGCATGTCGTGAAGAACGCCGCGCCGACGGCGCTCGCCGTGATGGGCCTCCAGCTCGGCTATCTGCTCGGCGGATCGATCCTGATCGAGACGGTGTTCTCCTGGCCGGGCACCGGCTTCCTGCTCGGCAACGCCATCTTCCAGCGCGACCTGCCGTTGCTGCAAGGCACGATCCTGGTGCTGGCGATGTTCTTCGTCGGCCTGAACGTGCTCGTCGACATCATGCAGGGTCTGCTCGATCCGCGTGTCAGGAGGCGTTGAGCGATGAGCGCGATCACCTCCCCGGCCGCGCCCGCCGTGGTCGTGCCGCCGCTGGCGAAGTCGCCGGGCTACTGGGCCGGCGTCTGGCGTCGCTTCAAGTCCGACAAGGTCGCCGTCGCGGCGGGTTGCGTGGTGCTGGCGATCATCCTGATGGCGATCTTCGCCGACTATGTCGCGCCGGCCGATCCGACCCGCTCCTCGATGCTGCGACGGCTGCGGCCCATCGGCACGCCGGGCTATCCGCTCGGCGCCGACGAACTCGGCCGCGACATGCTTTCGCGGCTCATTCATGGCGCGAGACTCTCGCTCTTCATGGGCGTCGTGCCGGTCTTCATCGCCTTCGTCGTCGGCTCCCTCATCGGCGTCTCGGCCGGCTTCTTCGGCGGCGCGTTCAACACCGTCACGATGCGCACGGTCGACGTCTTCTACGCCTTCCCCTCGGTGCTGCTGGCCATCGCGCTGTCCGGCGCGCTCGGGGCCGGCATCACCAATTCGCTGATCTCGCTGACCATCGTCTTCATCCCGCCGATCGCGCGCATCGCCGAGAGCGTCACCACCCAGGTGCGCTCGATGGACTATGTCGAGGCGGCGCGCGCCTCGGGGGCGGGGTCCGGCACCATCATCCGCGTGCATGTGCTCGGCAACGTGCTCGGCCCGATCTTCGTCTATGCGACGAGCCTGATCTCGGTGTCGATGATCCTCGCCTCGGGGCTGTCCTTCCTCGGGCTCGGCACCAAGCCGCCGACGCCGGAATGGGGCCTGATGCTGAACACGCTACGCACCGCGATCTATGTTCAGCCCTGGGTGGCGGCCTTGCCGGGGGTCGCCATCTTCATCACCTCGATCTCGTTCAACCTGCTCTCGGACGGGCTGCGCTCGGCCATGGATGTGAAGGGCTGATCATGGCGCCGGACATCAACCCCGACCGTGGCGGCGCGGGCACGCCACTCCTGGAAGCGCGGAGGCTGACCAGGCATTTCCCGCTCGGCGGCGGGGCCGTCGTGCGCGCGGTCGATGGCGTCGATTTCACCGTCATGAAGGGCGAGACCCTGGGGGTGGTCGGCGAATCCGGCTGCGGAAAATCGACCACGGCCCGCGTCGTCATGCAGCTCATCCCGCAGGACAAGGGCGAGATGCTGTTCGACGGCGAGATCGTCGGCTCCGCGGCGCTGACGCTGAAAGCGTATCGCCGGCAGGCGCAGATGGTCTTCCAGGACAGCTACGCCTCGCTCAATCCGCGCCTGACGATCGAGGATTCGGTCGCTTTCGGCCCGACCGTGCATGGCGTCTCGAAGCCGGCCGCGATCCTGAAGGCGCGCGAACTCCTGACCAAGGTCGGGCTCGATCCGGCGCGCTTCGCCGCGCGCTATCCCCATGAGCTCTCCGGCGGCCAGCGCCAGCGCGTCAACATCGCGCGTGCGCTCGCTTTGGGACCGCGCCTCGTCATCCTCGACGAGGCGGTCTCGGCGCTCGACAAGTCGGTCGAGGCGCAGGTGCTGAACCTGCTCGCCGACCTGCGGGAGGAGTTCGGCCTGACCTACATCTTCATTTCGCACGACCTGAACGTGGTGCGGTTCATCAGCGACCGCGTGATGGTGATGTATCTCGGCGAAGTCGTGGAGATCGGCCCGGTCGACGAGCTCTACGACGATCCGCGCCATCCCTATACCCGCGCGCTGCTCTCGGCGATGCCGTCGATGGATCCCGACAACCGCACCATGGAAGCCCCGCTCGCCGGCGACCCTCCAAATCCGATCAACCCGCCCGACGGCTGCCGCTTCCACCCGCGCTGTCCGCACGCCCAGACCGTCTGCGCCAAGGCCAAGCCGGCGCTGGTCCGCACGGGCGAGGGCCAGCGGGAGGCGGCCTGCCATATGGAGGTCGCCGGCTCCGGCCACAGCCGCGCGCCCAGACTGGAGGACGCCGCATGAGCGCGCCCCTCGTCAGCATGGAGAACGTCACCGTGCGCTTTCGCGGCGCGCAGGTGGTGCATGCGGTCAACGGCGTCTCGCTGACGCTGGAGCCGGGCAAGGTGCTCGGCATCCTCGGCGAGTCCGGCTCGGGCAAGAGCGTCACGCTGAAGACGCTGCTGCGCCTTCTGCCCGAAAGCCGCACCGATATCGGCGGGACCGTCGCGGTCGACGGCCGCGACGTGCTGGCGCTGAACCCGCAGGACCTCGCCGATTATCGCGGGGGCGTCGCCTCGATGATCTTCCAGGACCCGATGCTGGCGCTCGACCCGGTCTACACCATTGGCGAGCAGATCGCCGAGGCGATCGTCCGGCACGAGAAAATCGGCCGGAAGGCCGCGATGGCGCGGGCGCTCGAACTGCTGGAACTGGTCCGCATCCCGTCGCCGGAACGGCGCCTGAAGGCCTATCCGCACGAAATGTCGGGCGGCATGCGCCAGCGCGCCATGATCGCGCTCGCACTCGCCGCGCGGCCCAAGCTCCTGCTCGCCGACGAGCCGACCACGGCGCTCGACGCCACCGTGCAGATCCAGATCCTGCTGCTGCTGCGCCAGCTCCAGCGCGATCTGGGCATGGGCGTGATCTTCGTCACCCACGATATCGGCGTCGCCGTCGAGGTCTCGGACCGGCTGGCGGTGATGTACGCCGGCCAGATCGTCGAGACCGGGACGGTGCGCGAGCTGATCGCCGATCCGCGACATCCCTATACGCGCGGGCTGCTGGCGGCCAACCTGCACGGCGCCAGGAAAGGCGAGCGACTGGAGGCGATCCCCGGCGCGCCGCCGGCATTGACCGAGCCGCCGACTTCCTGCTCCTTCGCGCCGCGCTGCAAGCATGCGCAGGAGCGCTGCCGCGCCGCGCTGCCGCCGGCGGTCGCGCTCGGCGAAGGCCGCGTCGTCCGCTGCATCCTGGCGGAGCCCTCGCTGGCGGCGGCCTGAGGCGCGCCGCGCCATACCTGCCCGGAGGCCCGCTTGCGCATCCTGCTGCTCAATCCCAACACCAGCGAGGAGATGACGGCGCTGCTGCTGCGCGTGCTCGCGCCGCGCGTGCCGCCCGGCGTCACGCTCGTGCCCGCGACCGGTCGTTTCGGCGCGCGCTACATCTCCAGCCGCAGCGCCGGCGCGATCGCCGGGCATGCGGCGCTCGATGCGTACGCCGAGCATGGCGGCGGCTGCGACGCGGTCTATCTCGCCTGTTTCGGCGATCCCGGCCTGTTCGCGCTGAAGGAGCTCGCGCCCGTGCCGGTGATCGGCATGGCGGAGGCGAGCTGCGCGCGCGCCGCGGCGCTCGGCGGCCGCTTTTCGATCGTCACCGGCGGCGAGCGCTGGGGGCCGATCCTGCGCGAGTTCATGACGACGCTCGGCCTCGCCGATCGCCTCGCAGCGGTCGAGACGGTGGCGCCGACCGGCGGCGACATCGCCCGCGATCCGGAGGGCGCGCTGGCGCTGCTGGCGGCGGCCTGCGCGACGACGATCGCGCGTGACCGCGCGGGCGCCGTGGTGCTGGGCGGGGCGGGGCTGGCGGGCCTCGCCGCACGGCTGCGGCCGCATGTGCAGGCGCCGGTGCTGTGCTCGGTCGAGACCGGCTTCGACGTCGTGCTGGAGGCCCTGGGCGCAGGCTGGCGCAAACCCGCGAGCGGGGATCTGGCGACGCCCGCGCCGGCGCCGAGCATCGGGCTGTCGGCGCGGCTGTCAGAGCTGATGTCCGGCCGCTAGCCATGCGAACCGCCGGCAGCCGGGCGGCTCTCGACGCTCCGGCCGCGACATGTCATTTTGCCGCGGTCGGCCGTCCCCGGCGCCGAGTTT
>JAKFWE010000093.1 GCA_021732895.1 Allobosea sp.
CCCCAACCCTCCCCACCGCAAGCGGGGGGAGGGAGCCGGTCGCGGCTCGTCGTCTCCGTTGCGCGGAAGAATTGACCCATGGCCCTTCCCGCATCGCTCGCCGACGCGCTCGCTCTGCCGGTGATCGGCGCGCCGCTCTTCATCGTCTCCTGCCCGGAACTGGTGATCGCGCAGTGCCTCAGTGGCGTCGTCGGCTCGTTTCCGGCGCTGAACGCGCGCCCGGCCGAGGAGCTCGATGTCTGGATCACCCGGATCAAGGCGGAGCTCGCCGCCGCGCAGGCTGCCGATCCCGCCCGCAGGATCGCGCCCTTCGCGGTCAACCAGATCGTTCACGCCAGCAACGACCGGCTCGAACACGACATGGCTGTCTGCGTTCGCCATGAGGTTCCGCTGATCATCACCTCGCTGCGCGCGCCCGACGCCGTGGTCGCCGCCGCCCATTCCTATGGCGGGCTGGTCTTCCACGACGTCACCACGATCCGCCACGCCCGGAAGGCGCTCGAAGCCGGCGTCGACGGGTTGATCCTCGTCTGCGCCGGCGCGGGCGGCCATGCCGGGGGCCTGAGCCCTTTCGCCTTCATCGGCGAGGTCCGGCGCTTCTATGACGGGCCCATCATCCTCTCGGGCGCGATCGCGACCGGCGAGGCCGTGCTGGCGGCGCAGGCCGCCGGGGCCGATCTCGCCTATATCGGCACGCGCTTCATTGCGACGCAGGAGGCCAACGCCGTCCCCGCCTACAAGGAGATGATCGTCGCGGCCTCGGCCGCCGACATCGTCTACACGCCCTATTTCACCGGCGTGCCGGGCAACTACCTGAAGCCCAGCATCGCGGCGCAGGGGCTCGATCCAGAGGATCTGCCGATGGCCGACAAGAGCAAGATGAGCTTCGGCTCGGGCCGCACCAAGGCCTGGCGCGACATCTGGGGCTCGGGCCAGGGCGTCGGGCTGATCGACGACGCTCCGCCGGCGGCCGAGGTGGTCGCGCGGCTCAGGGCGGAATATGAACAGGCGAAGGCGCGGCTCGCCGCCTTGGGCTCCGCCGCGCGCTGAATGAGGACAACGACACGATGACCGCAAGCATCCTGACCGAGACCGTCGCTCCCGGCGTCACGCAGATCACGATGAACCGGCTGGAGCGCAAGAACGCGCTCGACCGCGCCTGCTACCAGGGACTCGTCTATGCACTCGCCGCCGCCGAGGCCGATGACGAGGTGCGCGCGATCGTCATCACCGGCGCGGGCGGCTGCTTCACCAGCGGCAACGACATCCGCGACTTCGCCGCGGCCGGCGTCGGGGCCGGCCCCCGCGTCGCAACGGACTTCCTGACCGCGATCTCGACCGCGCCGAAACCGCTGGTCGCCGCAGTCGAGGGCTTCGCGGTCGGCATCGGCACGACGATGCTGCTGCATTGCGACTTCGCCTTCGCCGGCAAGGGCGCGAGCTTCCGCATGCCCTTCGCCGCGCTCGGGCTGTGCCCCGAGGGCGCGTCGAGCTACCTGCTGCCGCTCGTCGGCGGCACGAAGCGGGCGGCCGAGCTTCTGATGCTGGCGGAGGCTTTCGGTCCGGAGACGGCGCTGGATGTCGGCCTGCTCAGCGGCGTCACCGAGGAGGGCGGCGCGCTGGCCCATGCGCTGGCCAAGGCCAGGGCGCTGGCGGCGATGCCGCCGCAGTCGATCCGGCTGACCAAGTCGCTTCTGAAACAGGCCCACAAGGCCGGCATCGCCGAGGCGATCGCCACCGAGAGCCGCCATTTCGGCGAGAGGCTGACATCGGCGGAGGCGCAGGCGGCCTTCGCCGCCTTTCTGAGGAGGTGACGCCATGGCGCTGAGCCTGATCGCGCCGGCGGCCGATCGCGCCGGCGCGCCCGAGGACGAACTGGCGACGGCGAAGGACGACCGGCATTTCGTCACCGCGCTGGCGCGCGGGCTGGACGTGCTGGCCTGCTTCCGGCGCGGCGAAACGGCTCTGGCCAATTCCGAGATCGCGGCGCGCTGCGGGCTCGCCCGCTCCACCGTCTCGCGCCTGACCCATACGCTGACTCGGCTGGGCTATCTGCATGCGGTTCCGGACGCCGGCGGCTATCGCCTCGGCGCGGCCCTCGCCGCGCTCGGCGCGACCGCGCTGGCCGGGCTCGACGTCCGGCATCTGGCGCTCGCCGGGATGCGCGAACTCGCCGCCTTCTCCAACGCCTCGGTCGGCCTCGGCGTACGCGACCGGCTGAGCATGCGCTACATCGAGTGCTGCCGGGGCGAGGCGGCGATCGCGCTCAACATGGATGTCGGCTCGCGCATCTCGATGACCCGCAGCGCCATGGGCCGAGCCTGGCTCGCCGTCTGCCGGGAGGACGAACGCCGCGCCATTCTCGACGATCTGCGCTCGATCGACGAACTCGCCTGGCCGCGCCTGCGCGACAGCGTCGCGCGCGCGCTCGACGACTACGCCGCGCATGGCTGCGCGCGCTCCTTCGGCGACTGGCAGCCGGAGGTCCGGGCCATCGCGGTCGGGTTTCGCCCGGGCGGCGGCCTGCCGCCGATGTCGATCAACTGCGGCGCGCCGACCGCGATTCTCGACGAAGGCTTCCTGATGGATGCGGTCAGGCCGCGCCTGATCGCGCTCGCGTCGAGCCTGGACGGGGTGATGGGCTCGTGAGCGACCTCGACCTGCCCCTCGCCGGCATCCGCGTGCTCGATCTCTCGCGCATCCTCGCCGGCCCCTGGTGCGCCCAGGTGCTGGCCGATCTCGGCGCCGAGGTCGTCAAGGTCGAGCATCCGCAGCGCGGCGACGACACCCGCGACTGGGGCCTGCGGCTGAGCCAACCTGAAGACGAAAAAGCTGCCAACACCTGCTATTTCAACAGCGTCAACCGCAACAAGCGGGCCATCGCCGTCGATCTCGGCCAGCCGGACGGCCTCGCCATCGTCCGCGACCTCGCCGCCAGGGCCGACGTGCTGGTGCAGAACTTCAAGACCGGCGGGGCCGACCGGCTCGGCCTGGGCTATGAGGCGCTGAGCGCCCTCAACCCCGGCCTGATCTACTGCTCGATCGCCGGCTACGGCTCGGACGGTCCGGAGGCGACGCGGCCGGGCTACGACCTCGTCATCCAGGGCGAATCCGGGCTCATGGCGCTGAACGGCAACGACGACCAGCCGCCGCTGAAATTCGGCGTCGCCATCGTCGATCTCTTCACCGGCCAGTATGCCGCGCAGGCGGTTCTCGCCGCGCTGGTCCAGCGCGGCCGCACCGGCAAGGGCCGCCATATCGAGATGGCGCTGTTCGACGGCGGCCTCTCCATCACCTCCTATTACGGGCTGGAGGCGCTCGCGCTGGGCCAGGACCCGCCGCGCTACGGCAACGCCCATCCCTCGATCGTGCCCTATGGCGTGTTCCAGGCGTCCGACGGCGCTCTGGTGATCACCGTCGGCAACAACGCCCAGTTCGGGCGCTTCTGCCGCCATGTCATCGAGCGGCCGGATCTCGCCGACGACCCGCGCTACGCCACGAACCTGCAGCGCACCGTGCATCGCGATGCGCTGCTGCCGGAGATCGAGGCGGAACTGCGCGCGAGGCCGCGCGCGCTGCTGCTGGAGCGGCTCGCCGCCCACGGCATCCCCGGCGGCGAGGTACGCGGGCTGCACGAGGCGCTGCGCTCGCAGCGGACGCGGCAGGCCGGCATGCTGAGCGAGGCGGACGACGAGGCCGCGCCCGCCGTGCTGGCGCCGCCCTACCGGCTCGACGGCGTGCGCGCGCCGCTGCGCCATCGCCCGCCGGCGCTGGGCCAGGACACCGACGCCGTGCTCGCCGAACTCGGGCTCGACGCCGCCCGCATCGCCGCGCTCAAGAGCGGCGGGATCATCGGCTGAGGCTTCTCAGGCCGGCGCGGTTCGCGCCCGCCCGAACGGCAGCGCCCGCCACGCCATGAAGGCCCAGAGCCCGAGCGTGCAGACCCCGAGCGCGCCGGCGATCGGCCGGGTCAGGAAGCCGATGAAGGAGCCGTCCGCCTTGATCATCGAGCTCATGAAGTTCTGCTCCAGCAACTCGCCGAGCACGAGGCCCAGGATCAGCGGCGCGACCGGAATCCCCTGCTCCTCCAGCAGCCAGCCGAACAGGCCCATCACGACCATGAGCACGACGCCGTAGAGCGAGTTGGTCATGGCGAAGGAGCCGACCATGCAGAAGATCAGGATGACCGGCAGCAGGACGTTGCGCGGCACGCGCAGGATCTGCTTGGCCGACTTGATCGCGGCCCAGCCGAGCGGGAACATCAGCAGGTTGGCGAGGATGAAGATGATGAAGACCGCATAGATCAGCTCCGGCGTTTGCAGGAAGACGCTCGGGCCGGGATTCATCCCCTTCATGTAGAGCACGCCGATGACGATCGCGGTGATCGAGTCGCCGGGGATGCCGAAGACCAGCGCCGGAATCCAGGCCGCGGCGACCGCCGAATTGTTGGCCGAGGTGGCGTCGACCACCCCCTCGATATGGCCGGTGCCGAACTTCTCGGGTTCCTTCGAGGTCTTCTTGGAAACCGCGTAGGACACCCAGGCGGCGATGTCGGCGCCCGCGCCCGGCAGCGCTCCGATGACCGTGCCGATGATCGAGCCGCGGAAGAAGTTCTTCCAGTATTTCCGGAAGATCCCGCCCATGCCGGTCATCAGGTTGCCGACGGCCTGCGTCACCCGCATGCCGCCCTTCTCCATGGTGACCGCGCCGCGCAGCAGTTCGGAGACCGCGAACATGCCGATCAGCGTCGGGATGAAGTTGATGCCGGACAGAAGATCGACATTGCCGAAGGTGAAGCGCGGCTGGCCGGCGGCGGGGTCGATGCCGACGCAGCCGATGGCGAGCCCAATGAACAGCGACAGCAGGCCCTTGAGCGGGTCTCCCGTGCCGATGAACACGGCGCAGGTCAGGCCGAGGCAGGCGAGCCAGAAATACTCGAAGGACGAGAAATTGATCGCGACCTCGGCCAGCGCCGGCGCGAGGATGA
>JAKFWE010000251.1 GCA_021732895.1 Allobosea sp.
GACTGGGCCAGAACGGCTCCGTTCCAGACTGCCTTGACCATGGATTTCCTCCGCCTGCGCCGAACACGGTTCAGCCCGAGGTGGCGCTGCGACGTCGAAAGGCAACGCCTGTCCGGCGGCTGCGGCGATCTGTCAGGGCCGGCGGGCCGGGGCTCAGTGTCGCGTCTCGGGCTCGCGCGCGCCGCTCATGCTCTCGACCGTGATCGCGGTTTTCCGCGGCATGCCGATGATCCGGCCGATGGTCGCCGGCGGCGCCATCATGCCGTGGGCGGCCTTCATGATCGCGAGGTTGGCCAGGATGTCGGGCGGAAAGGGCGTGACCTTGCGGCTCGCCATATCGACATGCAGCGAGAGATTCTCGCTGGTCGCGGCGAGCCAGCCCTCGTGCGCATGGCGCATCTCGAGATAGTAGTGCAGCCGCTTCTCGTCGAAGGCGATGAGTTGGGCTGTGACGCGCACGACATCGCTCTCGGTCAGTTCGCGCCGGTAGAGAATGTGGCATTCGGCGGCGAAGAAGGAGGCGTGACGGGTGTCGACATAGTCCTGGTTGAGCCCGACCAGCGAGAAGACCTCGTCGATCGCGCGGTCGAACAGCACGTGATAATAGGCCATGTTGAGATGACCGTTATAGTCGATCCACTGCGGCTCGACCCGCATCAGCGACGAGACGAAGGGTGAAAAGAACAGCGCGGGCGCACGAATGCCGTCCGTCATGTCCGCCTCCCGCTCCCTGCCGCGGTCTCGCGGCGTCTTGATCGTCGCCGCATGCATCGCGGCCATGGTCTGGTGTATGCCTGACGCGCTTGCCGGCGTTCGCTCCGGCAGGACAAGGTGTCGTCGAGCCGAGACGCGACCGGCCGACCGCCGCCTCGACCCGTTCCAAGTTAAACGCCAGATCCGGATCATGACAATGAGCCTGTCCGCCCCGAGCCAACATGTCGCCCCCGCGCTGGCCGCAAGCCTGCCGCCGAGCCGCGAGGCCGTCACGGCCGTGACGCGCGCGCTCGCGGCGAGCCTCGGCAACCGGCTGGTGACCAGCCTCGCCGTGAGGCAGCAGCATGGCCACACGCTGACCTGGATCCCCAACCAGCCCCCCGACGCGGTGGTGTTTCCCCACAGCACCGAGGAGGTCGCGGACATCGTCAGGCTCTGCGCCCGGCACGGGGTTCCCGTCATCGCATTCGGCACGGGGACCTCGCTGGAGGGGCACGTCAACGCGCCCTTCGGCGGCGTCTCGATCGATCTCAGCCAGATGAAGCGCGTGATCGCCGTGCACGCCGAGGATCTCGACTGCGTCGTCGAGGCCGGCGTCACCCGCAAGGAGCTGAACGAGCACCTGCGCGACCAGGGGCTGATGTTTCCGATCGATCCCGGCGCCGACGCCTCGATCGGCGGCATGGCGGCGACGCGCGCATCGGGCACCAACGCCGTCCGCTACGGCACGATGAAGGACAATGTGATCGCGCTGACGGCCGTGATGGCCGACGGCTCGATCGTGAAGACCGCGAGCCGGGCGCGCAAGACCTCGGCCGGATACGACCTGACGCGGTTGCTGGTCGGCTCCGAAGGCACGCTCGGCGTGATCACCGAGATCACGCTGAAGCTGCACGGCATTCCCGAGGCGATCGCGGCCGGGGTCTGTCCGTTCCCGTCGGTCAAGGCGGCCTGCGACGCGGCGATCGCGACGATCCAGTCCGGCATTCCGGTGGCGCGGATCGAGCTGCTCGACGATGTGATGATCCGCGGCGTCAACGCCTATTCGAAGCTCGACCTGCCGGAGACGACGATGCTCTTCGTCGAGTTCCATGGCTCGCAGGCTGGCGTCGCCGAGCAGTCCGAGGCGTTCGGCGCGATCGCGCAGGACAATGGCGGCGGACGCTTCGACTGGGCGACGCGCGCCGAGGACCGCTCGAGGCTCTGGCAGGCGCGCCATGACGCCTACTGGGCGGCGCGCGCGATGGGGCCGGGGCTGGACTCATTGGCGACCGACGTCTGCGTGCCGATCTCGCGGCTGGCCGAATGCGTCGAGGAGACCAAGCGCGACATCGAGGCCTGCGGCTTCCTGGCGCCGATCGCCGGCCATGTCGGCGACGGCAATTTCCACACCCAGCCGCTGGTCGATCTCGCCGACCCGGAGGCGGTCGAGCGCTGCCGCGGCTTCATCGACCGGCTGGTCAAGCGGGCGCTGGCGATGGAAGGCACCTGCACCGGCGAGCACGGCGTCGGCCAGAAGAAGATGCAGTATCTGGAGGCCGAGCACGGCGCGGCCGCCCTCGATGCGATGCGGCTGATCAAGCGCGCTCTCGACCCGCAGAACATCCTCAATCCGGGCAAGATCGTCGCGGTGTGACGTCCGGAGGCGTCGCGCGGCCGTATTCCGGGCTGGCGCATTGCTCGCCCGGGACTGGCGCCATCGGGTTCTCCGCCGGAATGTCGTGATCTTGCCGCGACTTGCCGGCATGATCGGCCGCTCCTGGCAAACGGGGACGACAATTCTCGGTGCGTGAAACCCTGACCGTTCTGGCCGGCCTGCTGGTCGTGGCGCTGCTCGCGGCGCTGCTCGGGCCGGGCTTCGTCGATTGGCGGATGTATCGGCCGCAGTTCGAGGCGCGCCTCAGCGCGGCGCTCGGCGTCGAGACGCGGGTGGCCGGCGCGATAGGGCTGCGGCTGCTGCCGTCGCCGCGCCTCACTCTCGGCCAGGTCGGCGTCGGCGGCCTCGCGGGCGTCGAAAGCGGGCTGGAGATCGAGCAGCTCAGCGTCGAACTGGCGCTGGGTCCGCTCGCCCGCGGCGAGTTCCGCTTCGCCGACGCGCAGGCGGAAGGCGTCGCGGCGACGCTCGTCGCCGACCCATCCGGCGCCTTGATCCTGCCGGCCCGCAACGGGGCCGGCCTGCCGGCCCAGGCCAGTCTCGACAGGCTCAGCCTGCGGCGTTCGGCCGTGACCTGGCGGCAGTCCGGTCAGCCGCCGGTGACGCTGGCGCCGGTAGCGCTCGAGCTGTAGGCTGTGAGCCTGGCCGGGCCCTGGCGCATCGAGGGCGAGGTCGCGGGCGCCTCGCTGCGGGTCACGACCGGGGCGGTCGAGCCCGGCGGCAGGCTGCGGACCAAGGCGTCGGTCATCGGCGAAGCGCTGCAGTTCGGTTTCGACGGGGCCGTGCTGCTCGACGCCGGCGCGCCCGGCTTCCGGCCGGCGGTCGAGGGGCAGTTCACCGCGACGCCGGGCGGCGCGCTGGCCCTGTCCGGCCGGATCACGGGCGATGCGCGGCGCCTCGACGTCGCCGGTCTGATCGCCGACGTCGCGGGCGGCGCGGCGCGGCTGGAGGGAGAGGGCCATTTCGAGCCGGCCAGCGACGCAGGGGCGCTGGCGCTGAGCGCGCGCCGCCTCGACATGGACGCGCTGACGGCCGCGCTGGCGGAGCGCAGCGGCTTCGCGCAGGCGCTGCGGGCGCTGCCGGGCGCGCTCCGGCTCAGTCTCGATCTCGACCAGCTCGCCTGGCGCGGCGAGGATTTCTCCGGCCTCGCCCTGCGCGGCGCGCTGACGCCTGACGGCCTGCGGCAGGCGAACCTCTCCGTGCGCGTCGCCGGCGCGCTCGTCGAGGCGATGGGCGACGCCGATCCCGGCGGCCTGCGCGGCAGCGTCGTGGTGAAGGCCGAGGACGCGCGCCGCATCGGCCTCGCGCTGGCGCGCGCCGGGGTCGAGACGGCGCTGGCGGACAGGGTGGCGGGGTTGCGGCGGATCGACGCGCAAGCCGCGGGCGCCCTCTCGGGCGAGAGCCTGAGGCTGGACAGCCTGAGGCTCGTGGCCGGGTCGGGACTGCGGATCGAGGGGGGCGGCGAGGTCGCGCCCGGGCGCCTCGAGGCGAGGCTCGCGCTCGACGGACTCGACCTCAACGATCTGCCGCCGGCCGAAAGCCTGTCCGGCCTGCTCGGCAGCCGGGACATGGCGCTGGACCTCGCGCTGGGCCAAGCCCGCTTCCGCAATGCGCCGCCGGGCTCGGCCACGCTCGTGCTCCGTCGCAACGATGCCGTCTGGCGGCTGAACCGGCTTGCCGTCGAAGGATTCGGCGGCGTCTCCGTGACCGGATCGGGGGCGCTGCTGGCGGAGGGTGGCGAGATCTCCGGCCGGATCAGCGCGCCGCGTTTCGAGGCGCTGGCGGCGCTCGCCGGGCCGCTGCTGCCGGAAGCGGCGCGTGAGGCGCTGGCCCGCGTAAATGCCGGCCTGTCGCGGCTCGACGCGCGCTTCCGCCTGACCCGCCCCCCGGGCGGCGAGGCCGAGCTCGTCGTCGAGGGCGCCGCGCAGGCCGGGCCGCTCGCCTTCGCCGGCGCGCTGGGCCAGGACGGCGCCTGGCGTTCGGCCCGGATCAGCGCCGATCTGGCGGATCGGCGGATGGCGTTCGCCGCGCTGGGGCTGCCGGCGCCGCAACTCGGCGGGGCCGGCCGCCTCGTGTTGCGCCAGGACGCCGGCGGGCTGGCCGGCTCGCTCGCCGGCCCCGGCCTTTCGATCACGCTCGACGGCGATGGAGCCGGTCCGCCACGTCTGACGGTGCAGGCGGACAGACCGGGCCAGACCCTGCCCGAGGGGCCGGCGCGGCTTCTGCCGGACGCCGTGCTCGATGTTTTCGCACGCGCGCGGCCGACGGGCGACGGGCTGCTTCTCGACGATCTAGTCGCCAATCTGGGCCCGAATCCGGTGCGTGGCGCACTGAGCATTTCGCGGGAAGGGGCCGTCGGCGGCCGGCTCGTCGCGCCGGGCCTCGATCTCGGCGCCGTCATCGCTGCTTCGCTGGGGAGCGCCGCGCCCGCGCCCGGGGCGGTCTGGTCGCCGGCGCGCTTCGGACCCGTCGTCGCCATCGGCGGGCTCGACCTCAGGATGGACGTCGACGCCTTGCGGCTCGGCGACGGGGTGACGCTTCGCCAGGCCGGCTTCGCACTGCGTTCGGATTTCGACGGCGTTCGGATCGAGGAGCTTT
>JAKFWE010000114.1 GCA_021732895.1 Allobosea sp.
AAGGATTTCGAGAGCTACATGCGCGAGGGCGTCTTCGCCGCCCTGGAGGCGATCGAGCGGGCGACCGGCGAAACCCGCGTCAGCGCCATCGGCTACTGCGTCGGCGGAACGATGCTCGGCGTCGCCCTCGCCTACATGGCCGCGACCGGAGACGAGCGCATCGCCAGCGCCACCTTCTTCACCACCCAGGTCGATTTCTCGGGCGCCGGCGAGCTCTCCGTCTTCGTCGACGAGGAGCAGATCCGCGCCGTCGAGGCGCAGATGGCCGAGCGCGGCTATCTCGACGGCGCGCGGATGGCCGGCGCGTTCAACATGCTGCGCCCCAACGACCTGATCTGGTCCTACGCCGTGAACAACTACCTCAAGGGCAAGGCCCCGAAAGCCTTCGACCTGCTCTACTGGAACGCCGATTCGACGCGGATGCCGGCCGCCAACCACTCGTTCTATCTGCGCAACTGCTACCTCGAGAACCGGCTCGCCAAGGGTGAAATGACGATCGGCGGACAGCGGCTCGACCTGGGGGCCGTAACGATTCCGGTCTATAATCTCGCGGCCCGCGAGGACCATATCGCGCCGGCGCGCTCGGTCTTCATCGGCTCGCAATGCTTCGGCGGGCCGGTCGACTACGTCATGGCCGGCTCCGGCCACATCGCCGGCGTCGTCAACCCGCCGGGCAAGGTCAAATACCAGTTCTGGACCGGCGCGAGACCGAAAGGCACATTCGAGGACTGGGTCGCCGCCGCGACCGAGACGCCGGGGTCGTGGTGGCCGCACTGGTTCGCATGGGTCTCAGCGCTGGCGCCAGAGCGCACGACCGCCCGCGCGCCAGGCGGTGGAGCGCTCCCGCCGCTCGCAGACGCGCCCGGCGAGTATGTCAGGACCAAGGCCTGAGCGGGCGCCGACCGCGAAGCGCTATTGTTTGGCCGCCGCGCCTTGCCGGAGAAGTGGAAGATCACGGCGCAGTCCTGGACTGCGGCTCTCCCGCTCCACCCAGTTCAAAAAAAGAAGCCGGCCCGAAGGCCGGCTCCCTCATGTCTCGCGACGCGCTGATCAGTATTTCCGGATGACCGGCTGAACCGGGATGGTCTCGGCGGGATTGTCCCAGCGATAGGTCACGCCGGCCGACACGATGTGGATATAGGGTTCGGCCTCGGCGGTGTAGAACACCGGACTTTGCTGCGGATGCGCGCCGCTGTAGTTCACGGAGGCCTTGCGGACATGCAGGTAGCTGTAGCTGAGATCGAACTTGATCTTCTCGGTGACCTGATAGCTGGCGCCGAGGCCGAGCCAGAGCCGGTCGTTGTCGGAAATGAAGACGGTGCGGTTGCGGTCGTTCACCGGCGACAGTTCGTAACCGACGCCCGCGCGCAGCGTCAGGTCCTTGTTCCACTTGTATTCGCCGCCGACGGAGAAAAACCAGCTGTCGTCATACTGGAAATTCAGGCTGGTGACCGGCGTGTTGGTCAGCTTGCTGACGATCGGAATGTTGCGGAACCGGCTCCAATTCGTCCATTCGACGCCGATATGGCCCTGGAACTGCTCGTTGAACTGGTGCGAAACGCCGAAGGTCACCGAATCCGGCAGATTCAGATTGGCCTTGATCGGGATGACGGCGGCCGGCGTCTGGAACGTGCCGTCCAGCGTCTGGCGGATCGAGGAGCGGTAGGCGATGCCGATATCGGTGCCCCGCACGGGCGTCAGTGTGACGCCGAGCCGGTAGCCGAAATCGATCGAGTCGCCGTCGAGGATGACGTTCGGGGCCGTGGCGGTGACGTTGAAGGCCTGCTTCAGGTTGGTCTTGATGTATTGCCCCTGCACGGCCGCGCCGACCGAGAGCCAGTCATTGACCTTGTAGCCGATGGTCGGCGCGATGTTGATCGTGCGCACCTTGGCGGACCGGCCATAGGTCTGGGCGGCGTGGAAATTGTCGGTCTTCGAGCGGAGGCCGAAGGGCGCCGTCGAGCCGAAGCCGATCCAAAGCCGGTCGCTGAGCTGCCAGGTCGAATACGAGGCCGGCACGAAGGCGCCGTCGCCGCCGATATTGCCGGTGCCGAGCGGGCTGCCGCCGACGCCTGGGAAGGTGTTCGGAAGGCGCACGCCGCCCGGTCCGGGAACAGTCGTCTGGCTGGTCGGCTCGTATGTCGCGTTCGGGCCGATATAGGTCGCGTTCCAGTTGCTGTTGCGGCCGGGGAACATGGTGATCGTCGCCGGGTTCCAGCCGATCGAACCGAGACCGATGCCGCCCGAGGCCGCGCCGGCATAGACCTGTCCGAGGCCTTCCGCGCCCTGGCCGCTGCGGATGGAGAAGGAGCCGGCCGAGGCGGCGCCGGCGGTCAACAGGGCCGCGAGCGAAACGGTGGCGGCCGAGGCGTAAAGAAGGGTGCGGTTCATCGCGTCCATCCCGAAAGCTTGAAGTCTTCTTCGAGGCGCGATCGCCCCGCTCGTTGTCTCGCCGACACCATGGCGCGCGTCGCGACCGGCCGCAATCCCGCCATCCAAGCCATGATTTGGCATCTGGCTGCCACAATTCGGGGCTGGATATGCCCAGATCGCGCCAAAACGGCCGCCAATTCACGGTGACGACGCGACGACCTCTCCGAAAAGATCGTTTACATGAGAACTATCGCCGATTTTCGGCGACTGTCGGCTGCGACGAGCTTTCGCCGTCCCGGTCCGGCTGCGCAGCTTTCGTGACAGCCGTTGCATTCAGGCCACATCGGAAGCCCAGCCCACGCCGGCAGACCATGCGCGCGGGCGGACTTGCCTCAGGCGCGGCCACCGCTCAGGATCGAATCGCTCTCGCAATAAAACGATTGAAACGAGGAAACGACGTGAAACTGCTTCGCTATGGCGCGCCCGGCTCCGAAAAACCGGCTCTTCTCGACGGCAAGGGCGCGATGCGCGACCTGTCCGGGCAACTGCCCGATCTCGCCGGCAAGGCGCTGACCTCCGCCTCGCTCGGCAGGATCCGGGCGCTCGACCCGGAAACGCTGCCGCTGGTCGGCGGCGCGCCACGCATCGGCGCCTGCGTCGGCGACGTGCGCAACTTCATCGCGGTCGGACTGAACTTCGCCGATCACGCGGCCGAGACCGGCGCCGAGATCCCCAAGGAGCCGATCCTGTTCAACAAGGCGCCGAACTGCATCGTCGGCCCGCATGACGACGTCGTCATCCCGAAAGGCTCGGTCAAGACCGACTGGGAGGTGGAGCTCGCCATCGTCATCGGCGACGGCGGCTCCTATATCCCGCAGGACGAGGCGATGGCCGCGATCGCCGGCTTCTGCGTCTGCAACGACGTGTCCGAGCGGGAATACCAGATCGAGCGCGGCGGCCAGTGGGCCAAGGGCAAGGGATGCCCGACCTTCGGGCCGCTCGGCCCCTGGCTGGTGACGCCGGACGAGATCGCCGACGTGCAGAACCTCGGCATGTGGCTCGAGATCGACGGCGAGCGCGTCCAGAACGGCTCGACGAAGACGATGATCTTCGGCGCCGCCTATCTGGTGCACTACATCAGCCAGTTCATGCGGCTCGATCCCGGCGACGTCATCACCACCGGCACTCCGCCCGGCGTCGGGCTGGGCTTCAAGCCGCCGCGCTACCTGAAAGGCGGCGAGACCGTGACGCTCGGCATCGACGGGCTCGGCGCGCAGAAACAGACATTCGTGCCGTTCGGCTGACGAGGATACAGGCCCGCCCTCCCCCGAAATTCCGGGGAGGGCGAATCGTCTCAGCTCTCGGCCAGCCCGAGCATCAGGCGGATGTTCTGCACCGCCGCGCCGGAGGCGCCCTTGCCGAGATTGTCGAGCCTGGCCACCAGCACGGCCTGGCCCAGATCGTCGTCGCCGTAGACGCGCAGTTCGAGCCGGTTGGTGTCGTTCAGCGCCTCGGGTTCGAGCTTGCCGCCGGACGCAGCGTCAGCGACCTCGACATAGGTCGAACCGGCATAGCGCTCCGTCAACGCTTCGCGCAGGTCGGCGAGCTTCGCTCCGCCCGGCAGCGTGTCGAGGTGCAGCGGGATCGAAACCAGCATGCCCTGACGGAAATTCCCGACGGAGGGCACGAAGATCGGCCGCCGCGTCAGCCGGGCGTATTCCTGCAGTTCAGGCAGATGCTTGTGGCGCAAGCCGAGCCCGTAGAGCTCGAAGGCCGGCGCGGCTCCGGCCTCGTGCTCCTCGATCATGCTCTTGCCGCCGCCGGAATAGCCCGAGACGGCGTTGACCGTGATCGGGTGATCCGGCGGCAGCAGGCCGGCGTCGACCAGCGGGCGAAGCAGAGCGATCGCTCCGGTCGGATAGCAGCCGGGATTGGCGACCCGGCTCGCGCCGGCGATGGCCTGCGCGTGACCCGGCGCCATTTCGGCGAAGCCGTAGACCCAGCCCGGCGCGATACGGTGGGCGGTGGCGGCGTCGACGATCTTGGGCGCGTCGGCGCCGAGCTCGTCGGCAAGGGCGACGGATTCCCGCGCGGCCTCGTCCGGCAGGCAGAGCACGACGAGATCGACGCCCGCCATCATCTCCCGGCGCGCGTCCGGGTCCTTGCGGCGCCCGGGCGCGATGCTCCTGACCGTGACCTCGGGAACCGCGGCCAGCCGGTCGCGGATGCCGAGCCCGGTGGTGCCGGCCTCGCCGTCGATGAAAATGGATCTCAGATTGCTGCTCATCGGAAGGCTCCTGTCGGCGACAGTCGATGCCTGGTCGGCTTCAGACAATAAAAAAGCCGCGCTGAGGGCGCGGCTGGCGGAGCGTCGGACGAAGGCCGAGCATCATCGCGAGCGCGCAAAGGCGGCCTGGGAGTCGCGGCGTCGTGGCGAGGCGATGGTCATGACGCCGATATGGGAGAGACCGTCGCGGCTGTCAATCTATGGCGCGCCGTTGGCGAGAGCGATCCCGGAAGGAAACCACGCGATCCTTGCATGCCCCAGCCCTCCCCCCGCTTGCGGCAGGG
>JAKFWE010000340.1 GCA_021732895.1 Allobosea sp.
CTCGAGGCCGCCGGCCGGCTCGACCGCACGGTCGAGTATCTGCCGAGCGACGCCGCGCTCGCGGATCGCGAGAAGCGCGGCCAGGGCCTGACGCGGCCCGAGCTCGCGGTGCTGCTCGCCTACGCCAAGCTCGCTTTGCACGACGCCCTGCTGGACTCGGCGGTGCCGGACGATCTCTACCTCAACTCCGAACTGGTCCGCTATTTCCCGCGCGCGCTGCGGCAGGGCTATCCCGCCGAGATCGCCGGCCACAAGCTGCGGCGCGAGATCGTCGCGACGCAGCTCGCCAACGCCATCGTCAACCGCGGCGGCCCGGCCATCGTCTCGACGCTCGCCGACCAGACCCGCGCCGAAGCGCCCGCCATCGCCGCCGCTTATGCGATCGCGCGCGATTCCTTCGACCTGATCGTGCTCAACGGCGCGATCGACGCGCTGGACGCCAGGGTGTCCGGCCGCACCCAGATGGCGCTTTACGGCGCCGCCCAGCTCCTTGTCGTCGATCGGATGAGCTGGTTCCTGCGCAGGGGCGTGGCGAAACCGGGCTCGATCGAGCAGACCGTCTCGCATTACGCCCGCGGCGTCGCGGCGCTCGCCGATGGGCTCGACGCCCTGCTGCCGGACGCGGCCGGGCAGGCGCGCATCGCGCGCATCGCCGTGCTGGTCAGCGATGGCGTCCCCGAAGGACTGGCCCAGCGCATCGCCAGCCTGCCGGCGCTGGCGCAGGCGACCGAGATCGTCGATATCGCCGACCGCACCGGGCGCGGGATCGCCGAGGTGGCGCGCCTGCATTTCGGCGTCGATGCGCTCTTCGGCCTGTCGGGGCTGGCGGCCGCCGCCGCCGCCGTGCCGGCGACCGACGATTACGAGCGGCTCGCGCGCGAGCGCGCCGTCGAGACGCTGGCCGACGCCCATGCCGGGATGACCGGCGAGATCGCGGCCGCGGGCGAGACGCTGGACGGATGGCTCGCCCGGCGCGGGGCCGAGGCCGAGCGCACCCGGACCACGGTGCAGGCCATCGCGATGTCCGGCCTGTCGCTGCCCAAGCTGATGGTGGCGGCGGGCATGCTGGCCGATCTGCCGGTCAAAACGCCGTGAGCACCCGGCCCGAACGGAGAAAACGATGACCGACACGCAGGCCGCGGCGACGCGGATCGATCCGAAGCTTCTGGAAATACTGGTCTGTCCGGTGTCCAAGGGCACGCTCGAATACGACGCCGCCCGGCAGGAGCTGATCAGCCGGGCGGCCAGGCTCGCCTATCCGATCCGCGACGGCATCCCGATCATGCTGCCGGAAGAGGCGCGCCAGATCGAGGGGTGACGCAGATCGCGCGACGAAGCACGCATCGTCATCCCGGGCGACCGAAGGGAGACCCGGGATCCATGCCTGAACGGGCCAGGAATGGATCCCGGATTGGCGCGGCTTCGCCGCTGGTCCGGGATGACGGCGCGATGTCGGGTTACAGCGCCTCGCCGCGCAGCAGACGCGGCGTCTCGCCGGCGAGCCCCGCGGCCTCGCGGATGAAGCGCCGCTTCAGCCCCGGCAGCCGGTCGACCAGCCCCAGCCCGAGGTCGCGCGCCAGCCGGATCGGCGTGGCGTCGTTCGAGAACAGCCGGTTGAGTCCGTCGGTCACAGCCCCCATCGCCAGCGCATCGAACCGCCGCGCCTGCTGATAGGTTTCGAGCACGTCGTCGCCGCCGACATCGAGCCCGAGCCGGGCCGCGTCGACGATCGCCTGCGCCAGCGCCGCGACGTCCTTGAGGCCGAGATTGAGGCCCTGCCCGGCGAGCGGATGGATGACATGGGCGGCGTCGCCGAGCAGCGCCAGCCGCCTTGCGGCGAAGGAGCGCGCCACGCCGAAGCCGAGCGGCAGCGCCGTGACCGGGCTCTCCAGCACGATTTCTCCCAGCATGAGGCCGAAACGGCGCTCGATCTCGGCCAGCATGTCGGTCTCGTCGAGCGAAAGCAGCGCCGGCGCGTTTTCCTTCGCCTCCGTCCAGACGATCGACGACCGGTGGCCGAGCCGCCCGCCATCGACCAGCGGCAGGATCGCGAACGGGCCCGACGGCAGGAAGTGCTCGATCGCCCGCCCGCCATGGGGCCGCTCATGGCCCAGCGTCGCCACCAGCCCGGCCTGCGCGTAGTCCCAGCCGACCCAGCCGATCCCGGCCTGCTGGCGCAGTTTCGAGCGGGCTCCGTCGGCCGCCACCAGCAGGCGGGCCGGGACCGCCGAGCCGTCGGCGAAGACGACCTCGACCACGGCCCCGTCGGCCGAGAAACGCGACACGCCCACAGGCGCGAGCGCCACGCCGGCGTCGCGGCAGGCCTCGAGCAATGCGGCCGCCAGCGCCGCGTTCTCCACCATGTGGGCGAAGGGCTGGCCCGGCGCGGCCTCTCCGTCGAAGGTCAGGAACACCGGCCGCACGACGTCGGACTCGCGGCTGTCGGTGACGTCCATGGCGGTGATCGGCTGCGCGCGCGCCGCGATGGCGGGCCAGATTCCGAGCGCGACGAGCATCGCCTGCGCGCCGGCGGCGACCGCATAGGCGCGATGATCCATGTGCGGCGGCCGCGCCGGAGTCGGGTCCGCCAGCACGACCGCGTAGGCCGCGCCGAGCGCCTGCTTCAGCGCCAGCGCCAGCGCCAGCCCGGCGACGCCGGCGCCCGCGATCACGATGCGGTCACGCACGACCGGATCGCCTGGCGCCGAGGACTGCTTCGTCATGCAAAAGCTCTCCCGCCAGTCGCGCCGGCGCTTGACGTCGCAGCGCCGTCTGGCGCTCATGCGCCTCACCCGCCGCCAAACGGACCCGAGCGATGAACCACACCGCCAGCGACTCCCTGATCTCGATCCTCGACCTGGAGCCGCTCGAACGCAATCTGTTCCGCGGTCGCAGTCCGAACGCCGGCTGGCAACGCGTCTTCGGCGGCCAGGTCATCGGGCAGGCGCTCCTGGCAGCCTGCAAGACGGTCGAGGGCCGCCAGCCGCATTCGCTGCACGCCTATTTCATGCTGCCCGGCGATCCGGCGATTCCGATCGTCTACGAGGTCGAGCGCCTGCGCGACGGCCGCTCGTTCAGCACGCGCCGCGTGCTGGCGATCCAGCATGGCGAGGCGATCTTCGCCATGTCGGCGTCGTTCCAGGTGGCCGAGCCGGGCCTCGAGCACCAGATGCCGATGCCCGACGTGCCGATGCCGGAGGAGCTGCCTGATCGCGAGGAGATGAACCGCAGCGTCCTGCCCAACATGCCCGACGCGGTGCGCGCCTATTACCAGCGCGAGCGGCCGATCGAGATCAGGCCGGTCGAGTTCTCCCGCTACGCCTCGGCTCGGAAGATGGAGCCGAAGTTCAACGTCTGGATCCGGGCGATGCAGGCGCTGCCCGACGATCCGGCCGTGCACCAGAGCGTGCTGGCCTACGCCTCGGACCTGATGCTGCTCGATTCGAGCCTGATCGCCCATGGCCGAACGGTGTTCGACAAGGCGATCCAGGGCGCCAGCCTCGACCACGCGATGTGGTTCCATCGGCCGTTTCGCGCCGACGAATGGCTGCTCTATGCGCAGGACAGCCCCTCGACCTCGGGCGCGCGCGGGTTCGCGCGCGGGCTGATCTTCAACCGCGCCGGCGATCTCGTGGCGTCGGTGGCGCAGGAGGGGCTGATCCGTCCCCGCCCCGTGACGGCCTGACGGCGAGACGCAGAAATCGCTCTCTCAGCAGGCAATTGCCCAATTAATTTGCATTCTTCCCATGCAGTCCCACGCGCGGCCCCGTGGAAGCGGCGTTTGCCTGCCCATGATGCAGTGCAGCAGTTGGCACGCCCCTTGAATTCGCAAGCCGTGACGCGGTCCGGGGTCCCGGGCGTGCGCGAGGCGCAACGAGATCGCCGGGGCTGACATCCGGGCGGCGAAACGGGGAAACCCTGCAATGAAGATCGTGATGGCCATCATCAAGCCGTTCAAGCTGGAGGAGGTGCGCGACGGGCTCACCGCCATCGGCGTGCACGGCCTGACCGTGACAGAGGTGAAGGGTTATGGCCGGCAGAAAGGCCATACCGAGATCTACCGGGGCGCCGAATACGCCGTCAGTTTCCTGCCGAAGATCAAGATCGAGGTCGCCGTGTCCGACGAGCTCGTCGGAAAGGTGATCGAGGCGATCACCGCCGCGGCCCGCACCGGCCAGATCGGCGACGGCAAGATTTTCGTCTCGTCGATCGAGAAAGCCGTCCGCATCCGCACCGGCGAAACCGACGGCGACGCCCTCTGATCCCCGAGATCTTTCAGTCCAGGAGTTTTCGACGATGAATTGCAAGCCTTTCCTGCGGCCCGGACTCGTTGCCCTGACGCTGGCCGCGACCACGGCCGCCGCGCTGGCCCAGACGGCGGCCGCGCCCGCCGCACCGCCGGCCCCCGTGCCCAACAAGGGCGACGTCGCCTTCATGATGAGCTCGACCATCCTGGTCCTGCTGATGACCATTCCGGGCCTGGCGCTGTTCTATGGCGGCCTCGTCCGCTCGAAGAACATGCTCTCGGTGCTGACCCAGGTCTTCGCCATCGTCTGCATCGTCTCGCTGATGTGGGTGATGTTCGGCTACTCGCTCGCCTTCACCAACGGCGGCGGCCTGAACGACTATGTCGGCGGCTTCTCCAAGGCCTTCCTGAGAGGCGTCGACGCCACCACGGTCGCGGCGACCTTCTCCAACGGCGTCGTCATTCCCGAGTTCGTCTATATCTGCTTCCAGATGACCTTCGCCTGCATCACGCCGGCGCTGATAGTCGGCGCTTTCGCCGAGCGCATGAAATTCTCGGCGCTGCTGCTCTTCACCGTGCTCTGGGTGACGTTCATCTATTTCCCGATGGCCCACATGGTCTGGTACTGGGGCGGCCCCGACCTCGTCGGCAACGC
>JAKFWE010000256.1 GCA_021732895.1 Allobosea sp.
TCGCCGTCAACATTCCCGGCCTCGCCGCAGTCAGGCTGAAGCTCGGCGTCGGCGAGCGGCCGGTCGGCGCGAGCCTCGTCGGCGTCGGACGGCCTGGCGCGAGCGTCCATACCGCGCAGACGCGCCTGCTGCTCACCGTCGATCTCGTGGGGTCCGGTCAGGCCTCGCTGGTGCGCCTGCCGCTCTATCTGGAGTTGGCCTCGGCGACGGCGCGGCTGACGCAGGTCCAGTGCAGTCCAGGCGAGGTCTCGACCGCCCGCGTCACGCTCGGCGTCACCCCGGCTCTGGTCGACGCCTGGATCGGGCAGGTCTCCAACGCGGACTTCGCCAACTTCCGCACCGCGCCCAACCCGCCTGCCGCCGTGTTGCTCAACCTGGCCGGTCTCGCGAAAGTCAGCGGCCGGGCGCATGCGACGATGACGAACCTGGCCGAGACGCCGGTGACCTTCACCTTTCCGGAGATCCAGCGCGGCGACAAGCGCACCACCTCGACGCAGAATTTCGTCGCGACGCTGCTTTCGCGGCTGGTCGGCGATCTCGATCTCCGGGTCGAGGCTCTGGGGTTGGGACTGCCCTTGCCCGGCCTTGGCGGCGCCGTCGGCGGCGTCGTGGCCGGCGCCGCGACGCCGCTCGACCTCCTGATCCAGTCGGTGCTGGGCGCGCTCGGGCTGGGACTGGGGCAGGCCGACAGCTGGGTCAGCGGCGTGCGCTGCGGCGGGGCGGTGCTGGTGCGCTGAGCCGTCGCGGTCATCCCCGCAGGCGCTCCTTGATCCGCTTCATCAGGCCGTCGCGCACGGCGCGGTAGGCGTCGAGCATCTGTTCGCGCGAACCCTGCATCGCGGTCGGGTCGAATGTCGGCCAGTACTCGACCTCGGCGGCGGCGGTCCGCGTCAGATCGAGCGCGCGGTGATGGGCTTCGGGCGAGAGCGAGACGATCAGGTCGAAATTCAGACCTTCCCATTCCTCGAGCTCCTCGATCGACTTCGGCTTGTGCTTGTGAGCGTCGATGCCGATCTCGTCGAGCACCGCGAGCGCGAAGCCGTCGATCTCGCCCTTGCGCGCCCCGGCCGACTGGACATAGAGCGATTTGCCGAAGAAGTGCTTGGTCATGGCCTCGGCCATCGGCGAGCGCACGGCGTTCTGGGCGCACATGAACAGCACGCTCTGCAGCTTGCGCGGCGGCGCGCCGCCGGGTCCGTCGGCCTCAGGCGGACCGGCGCCAATCCGGCCTGGCGATGGATCGCGCGCCAAAGCGCTCAGCCTTTCCAGTGCAGCGCATAGATCAGGGTGAAGAGCCGTCGCGCGGTGTCGTGATCGATCTCGACCTTGCCGGCGAGGCGCTCGATGAGCAGGGCTGCGGCTTCGTCGTGCAGGCCGCGCCGCCCCATGTCGATCGCCTCGATCTGCGCCGGCGTCGAGGTCCGGATCGCGCCATAGTAGCTCTCGCAGACCATCGCATAATCCTTGATGATCCGGCTGAACGGGGTCAGCGACAGGACATGGGTGACGATCCGCGAGCCGTCCGCCTGCCGGACCTCCAAAGCCAGCCGGCGTTCGACCACGGCAAGATGGACGAGATAAGGCCCGCCGGCATGGCCGGGCACCGAAAAGCTGTTGCGCTCGATCAGGTCGTAGATGGCGACGGCGCGCTCATGGTCCTGGTCCGGGGAGCCGCGCCCGAGCGAGGCTTCGTCGAGCGTCACGCCGATCAGGCATTGGCTGTCGGACATCGGGTCTCCTATCGCGGCGGAGGCATCGACAGGCGATGCGTCACAGATTGAGTCGGATCGTCACGGAACGGCCATGCGCCTGCAAGCCCTCGGCCTCGGCGAGTTCCACGGCCGCCGGCGCCAGCGCGCGCAGCGCCTCGGGCCCACATTTCAGCAGCGAGGTCCGCTTCATGAAATCGGCGACGCCGAGCCCCGAGGAAAAGCGGGCCGATCGCGCGGTCGGCAGGACATGGTTGGGTCCGCCGACATAGTCGCCGATCGCCTCCGGCGTATGGCCGCCGAGGAAAATCGCCCCTGCGTTCCGGATCATCGCGCCGAGGCGCTCGGGGTCGGCGGTGACGATTTCCAGATGCTCGGGCGCGAGCCGGTCGACCAGCGGGATCGCCGCCTCCAGATCGGCGACGAGGATGATCGCGCCGTGGTCAAGCCAGCTCCTGCGGGCGATGCCGGCGCGCGGCAGCGTCTTGAGCTGCGATTCGACGGCTGCCTCCACGGCGTCGGCCAGCCCGGGCTCGTCGGTCAGCAGAATCGACTGCGCCGCTTCGTCGTGTTCGGCCTGCGCCAGCAGATCGGCCGCGATCCAGTCTGGATTGGCCGTGCGGTCGGCGATCACCAGGACTTCGGATGGCCCGGCGATCATGTCGATCCCGACCTGCCCGAAGACGCGCCGCTTGGCGGCCGTGACCCAGGCGTTGCCGGGGCCGACGATCTTGGCGACGGGGGCGATCGTCGCCGTGCCGTAGGCCAGCGCCGCGACAGCCTGGGCCCCGCCGATCCGGTAGACCTCGTGCACGCCGGCGAGCCGCGCCGCCGCCAGCACCAGCGGATTGGCTTCGCCGCGCGGCGTCGGCGCGACCATGACCACGCGCTCGACGCCCGCGACCAGCGCCGGGATCGCGTTCATCAGCACGGAGGAGGGGTAGCTCGCCGTGCCGCCCGGGACATAGAGGCCGACCGCCTCGATCGCGCTCCAGCGCCAGCCGCTCTCGACGCCGGCGCCGTCCCGCGACCAGGAATCGACCGGCTTCTGGCGCAGGTGGTAGGCTTCGATGCGCGCGCGGGCGGTCTCCAGCGCCGCGAGCTGGGCCGGCTTGCAGGCTGCGATCGCGGCGTCGATCTCGGCTTCGCCGACGCGGATCGTCTCTGGCGTCAGCGTCAGCGCATCGAAGCGGGCGGTGAGGGCGATCAGCGCCGCGTCGCCTCCGGCGCGAACCTGCGCGATGATCTCGGCGGCGACGCGATCGACATCCTCGGAGGTTTCGCGCTTCGCGCCGAGGAGGGCGGCGAACCCTGCCGCGAAGCCGCGGTCCCTCTCATCGAGCCTGGTCGGCATCGTTCATCCTGCCATGGTGCGAAAGGGGGCTGCCCGCCGCGGCGGGCTCACGGAGCGTCGTCGGCATGGCCGGGCGTCGCGACCGCTTCCCAGACCGGGCCGAGATCCTTCATCTGCGCCTCGATGCACTCCACCGAGAGCCGGATCGCCGCGCCGTCGGAGAAGGTCAGCGTGATGTCGCCGGCCGGGGCCTGCGTTTCGTCGAAGGTGATCGCGAGCAGGTTGAGCACGGTGTCGCTCGCGCCGGGGTCGATCCTGCTGTGACGCGCCGCCGTCACGCGGTCGAAATGCAGGGCCGCGAGGCGGCGGCGCTTGTGCCCGGCCTGGGCGCCTTGCCAGTCGAAGCGGCGCGCCGCCAGCGCGAAACGCCGCTCGGCCGGCAGCCAGGCCATGTCGCGCCGCTTCAGCACGGCGTCCTGCAGATGCGCAGAAACGATCGCCAGATCGTCGGCGTCTAGCGCAATCAGCCTCAGCGGTTCGGCGGCGTCGTCTGACATCGGCGTGTTCTGGCGAGGCGGCCGGCGTGCGTCAACCGCTGATGCGTTCGACGAGCGCGCCGCAGCGCGTCAGCTTGGCCTCGAGCGCCTCGAAGCCGCGATCGAGGTGGTAGACCCGGTTGATCATGGTGTCGCCCTCGGCCGCGAGCCCGCCGATGACGAGGGACACGGAGGCGCGCAGGTCGGTCGCCATCACCGGCGCTCCGGTGAGCTTCTCGACGCCCTCGACATGGGCCGCGTCGCCGTCGAGCCGGATCCGCGCGCCCAGCCGCACCAGTTCCTGCACATGCATGAAGCGGTTCTCGAAGATCGTCTCGCGGATGCGCGACGTGCCCTTCGCCTTCGTCATCAGCGCCATGAACTGCGCCTGCAGATCGGTCGGAAAGCCGGGGAACGGATCGGTGTCGACATCGACGGCCTCCAGCCCCGCGCCGTTGCGATGGACGCGCACGCCCCGATTGGTCTCTTCGATGGAGGCGCCGGCTCGCCCCAGAACGTCGAGCGCCGATTGCAGCAGGTCGGCGCGCGCGCCCTCGAGCAGAACGTCCCCGCCCGTCATCGCCACCGCCATCGCATAGGTGCCGGTCTCGATCCGGTCGGGCAGGACGGCGTGATGCGCGCCGCCGAGCCGGGCGACGCCCGTGACCTCGATGTCGGACGTGCCGGCGCCGCTGATCTTGGCGCCCATTTTGGTCAGGCAGGCGGCGAGATCGGCGATTTCCGGCTCGCGCGCGGCGTTGCGGATCAGCGTGGCGCCGTCGGCCAGCACCGCCGCCATCAGCGCGGTATGCGTGCCGCCGACGGTGACCTTCGGAAAGACGATCTCGGCCCCTCTCAGCCCCTGTGGCGCGCGCGCCAGCACATAGCCGTTTTCGATCGTGATCTTCGCGCCCAGCGCCTCAAGCGCCATCAGCAGCAGATCGACCGGCCGCGTGCCGATGGCGCAGCCGCCAGGCAGCGAAATCTTCGCCTCGCCCATCCGCGCCAGGATCGGCGCGATGACCCAGAAGCTCGCGCGCATCGTCGAAACCAGCTCGTAGGGTGCGCAGGTGTCGACGATCTGGCGGGCGGTCAGCGCGATGGTCTGGCCGGTCTCGGCCGACTGGCCGATGCGCTTGCCGGCGATGGCGCGATCGACGCCGTGGTTGGACAGGATGCGCGCCAGCGCGGTGACGTCCGAGAGGCGCGGCACGTTGACGAGCGTCAGCGTCTCGTCGGTCAGCAGGCTCGCGATCATCAGCGGCAGGGCGGCGTTCTTGGCCCCGGAGATCGGGATGACGCCGTTCAGGCGTTGCCCGCC
>JAKFWE010000310.1 GCA_021732895.1 Allobosea sp.
GATCGGCCTCGAGCAGGAAGGCGAAGGCGGCGTCGTCGGCCAGCGCATCGGCCATGCCGCGCGCAGCCTCGCGGGCGGCCTCGGCGTAGAGGCGGCGCAGAAGGCCCATCAGCGCGTCCGCCTCGGGCCCTTCCAGCGGATCGCAGGCCATCAGGACGTCGCGCAGGATGACGCGATCAATCCCCTGGCCGGCGGCGGGCACATCGAAGCCGCGTGCGTTCAGCGCCGCGATCGCGGCCGCGAAGGCGGGAAGCAGAACGGCCGGAAGCCCGGCCTTGCGATAGAGCGGCGCCAGGCCGGAGCCCCGCCTGTCCCTGAGCAGCCCGGCGACGCGTTGCGCCGGCAGGCCCGACAACGCAGCGAAGGCGGCCTCCGCCAGCGCCGGCTCGCCGCTGAGCAGCGAGCGTAGCATCAGGCCCGGCGTCAGTCGCCCATGCACGCGCAACGCCTCGACGATCGCCGGCGCGTCGCTGTCCTGCCCGCCCGCCGCCAGCGCCACCGCGACCCGCTCGGTCGATTCCCGCGCCAGTCTGGCGCTGCGCTCCGGCGTCAGCCAGCCGCAGCCGGAGACGAAATCGGCCAGCGCGTCGGAGACCCGGCCGGCGATGCCCTGGCGCAATCCGGGCGGCAGATCGGCGCGCGCCAGCAGCGCCTCGCGCAATTCGCCGCAATCGCCGGCGCGCTCGAACATCCGCTCCAGCGAGAAATCCGCGATCAGCGCGGTCGGATTGCGCGCCAGCGTGACCAGCGCCTCCTCCATGCCGATCTCCGCCAGCGCCGCGGCGACGCCGGCCGGCAGATGCGGCCGCAGGGCGATGGCGCGCTGCGCCAGCGCGTCGCCGACGGCGGCGGCGTCGACGAGATCGGCCTCGCGCAGCACCGGCGAATGCGCCAGCACCAGCGCCGCGACGTCGCTCTGGTCGGCGATCAGGCTGAGCACCAGCGTGCGCGGGGCGCGCGGCGACGCCGCCATTTCCTCGGCGATGGCGCGGCGAACCAGAGGCGACGGATCTTCCGTCAGCGCGATCAGCGCGGTTTCGGCCTCGCGGCGATCGTCATCGGCCATGCCCGAGCGCAGATAGGCGCCGGCGAGCGCGGCGGCGCCGGCCGCCCGCGCCTCGGCGCTGGCCGTGCGCGCCCAGAGCAGGAAGCGGCGGACGATCACGTGCCGCTCCTCTGGGTCATGAACGACGACAGGTCGAGCGGGGCGCGGCGCGTCCTGCCGGCAGGGCGAGCCTGCGCCAGCGCGGGCGCGCCGGCCGCCTGGTCGAGCTCGACCGGCCGTGACGGCGGCAGCGGCGCGCGCACCGTCCTGGCGGCCGGGACTTCGGCGCCGGCCGGCTGGGCCGGCGCGACGGCGTCGGCCTGCTTCTGCCGCGGGAAATAGCGCTGGCCCGCATCGAGCGAGGCGAAGCGCGTCGCGTCGCCGGCGCGGGGCGTCGTCCAGAGGTTGGCGACCGCCCGAGAGACCGGCTCGCGCGAGCCTTCGGTGGAGAACAGGCCGATCAGCCCGCGCGCCCGGCCCGGCGCGAGCCCGGCCGCGATGAGAACGGGTTTGTCTGCGCCCTGAGACGCCTGCGCAGCCGCAGCCGCGGAGGGAGTCGACGCCGCAGCGGTCGAAGCGGCGACCTGCGTGTTGGCGTGGCTGGCGGCCAGCACGCCATAGACCTCCTGCACCGAGCGGGCGCGCCCCGACTTGTCGAAGAAGATCGATCGGTTGGCTGCCGCCGCCTCCGGGAAATCCCTGGCGGCGATCCGGCCCGGGTCGCTCCCGGCGGCCTTGATCAGCTCCGACCCGCCGCGCGCGCCCAGAACATGCGCGATGTAGAGTTCGCCGGCATGCGCCGGCCGTCCGAGCGCAGCCGCGAGCTGCTCGCCGTTCTTCTGGGTCAGCGCTCCGGCCAGCACCGCGGAGACCTGCGGATCGGTGCGCAGCTGGAGGATCTTCTCGCGCGTCGCTGGGTCCGCCACCGTCAGCCGTCCGCTCTCGCTCTCGCTGATCGCGCTGGCGTAGCCCGACAGGCCCTGTTTCGCCCCTTCCTGCTTGACGAGGCCGAGCCAGGTCTGCTCGATGAACTGGAACAGGCCGGTCGCGCTTGATGTCCTGGCCCTGGCGTCGGGCTCTAGCGCCGATTCCCGTTGCGCCGTCTTCAGGAGATAGTCGAAGCCGACGCCGGTCTTCTGCGCGCCCTCGCGGATCGCGCTGACGACCGGATCGGCGACCGGAGGCTGGATTTCGCGTGACTGCGGCGTGGTGAAGAAAAACATCCGGACTCTCGAAGACGGCCCCGTCGCCCGAGCCTGGATCGGCCGGCCCGGGGAACGCCTGTGGAGACTGGACCGGTTATGGTAAGCGAACCGTTAAAACGAGGCCCGACCGGCACGGCGCGAACCATGCGTGGCGACGAGGACAGGAAACGATGACGGATTCGATGCGACACAAGCGCGGCGGGCTCTATTTCGAGGATTTCGAGGTCGGCGCGGTGATCGCGCACCGCCTCACCCGCACGGTCACGCAGATGGACAACATGCTCTTCTCGAACATGACCCTGAACCCGCAACCGCTTCATATCGATGCGCATTTCTGCGCCACTGAGACCGAATGGGGCCGCCCGCTGATGAATTCGCTGTTCACGCTCGGGCTGATGATCGGCATCTCGGTCAACGACACCACGGTCGGCACGACGATCGGCAATCTCGGCATGACCGACGTGGTCTTTCCGGCCCCGCTCTTCGAGGGCGACACCATCGCCTGCACGACCGAGATCGTCGCCAAACGCGAATCGCGCTCGCGGCCCGACGCCGGCATCGTCGAGTTCCAGCACAAGGCGTTCAGGCAGGACGGCGTGCTGGTCGCGCAATGCCGGCGGCAGGCCTTCATGCGCAAGCGGCCAGCCCCCGCCACGGTCGCGGCCTGACGCGGATGCGCTCGCTCCTGTTCGTGCCGGGCGACAGCCCGCGCAAGCTCCAGAAGGGTCTGGAGAGCGACGCCGACGCCCTGATCCTCGATCTCGAGGATTCGGTGGCGCCCGACGCCAAGCCACAGGCGCGGGCGGCGAGCCTCGCCTTCCTGACGCAAACACGGACCCTGCCGAGGCGCCCGCTGCTGATCGTGCGTGTCAATCCGCTGACGAGCGGCCTGATCGAGGCCGATCTCGACGCCGTCATGGCGGGCGCGCCTGACGCCATCATGCTGCCCAAGGCGGAGGGCGGCGTCGATGTCTCCCATCTCGCCGCCAAGATCGCCGTGCGCGAGGCCGAGAACGACCTGCCCGACGGCGCGACCCGGATCATCCCGATCGCCACCGAGACCGGCAAGGGCGTCTTCGGCCTGGGAACCTATGCCGGCGCGACGCATCGGCTCGCGGCCCTGACCTGGGGGGCGGAGGACCTCTCCGCCGATCTCGGCGCCGAGACCAACCGGCTCACAGACGGCTCCTATGCCGACCCCTACCGTTTGGCGCGGGCGCTGACGCTGTTCGCCGCGGCCTCGGCCCAGGTCGATGCGATCGACACCGTCTACACCGGCTTCCGCGACGAGGCCGGCTTCCGCGCCGAATGCATCGCGGCGCGGCGCGACGGCTTCACCGGCAAGATGGCGATCCACCCGGCGCAGGTCGCGCCCATCAACGAGATCTTCGCGCCCTCGCCGCAGGCGTTGGCGCGGGCGGACGCCATCATCGCGCTGTTCGCCGCCAATCCCGGCGTCGGCGTGATCGGGCTGGATGGCGAAATGCTCGATCGTCCCCATCTCGTCAGGGCGAAGCGTCTCAGGGCGCGCGCTGACAGACTGGCTGAATGAACCGCCACAGGAGATTCTGGTGACTCAGGTTTTCGAGATTTCGGGCATGCATTGCGGCGCCTGCGTCGCCCGCGCCCAGAAGGCGGTCGCGCCGCTCGCGCCCGGCGCGGTCGTGACGCTCGATCCGCCGCGCCTGACCCTGCCGGACGGCGTTGTGCTCGACGAAGCCGCGCTCAACGCCGCGCTCGCGAAAGCTGGCGACTATGTCGCGAGCGGTCCGACGCTGCGCTGACGCGCCTCAGCCGCCGGGCGGGCGCGTGATCGAGAACAGGCTCTCGACCTCGGCATAGTCAGCATAGCCGCAGCGCGCGATCGGGTTGGCGCCGGCCGTGTCGAACCGTCCGTCGCGAAGATAAGCCTCGTCGATGAAGATGCCGACCACCTGGCCCAGCACCAGCCAGCGCGGGATCGCCTGTCCGTCGAGATCGACCAGCTGCTGCACCGAAAGCAGCTTGCATTCCAGCGCGGCGGGGCTCGCCGCCACGCGCGGCGGCCGGATGAATTTCGAGGGCGCCATCGCGAGCCCGGCATGGCCGAATTCGCTCTGCCCGCGCGGCAGCGGCGCCGACGTCATGTTCATCTGCCGCGCCAGCGCCTTCGTCGCCAGCGAGCAGGTGAACTCCCCGGTCTCCTCGATGAAGGCGACGGCGTCCTTCTTCTCCTCCGAGGAGAACATCACGATATGCGGACGCGACGAGACCGCGTTGAAGAAGCTGTAGGGCGACAGGTTGACCTCGCCCCTGCCGCTGATCGCGCCGATCCAGCCGATGGGCCGCGGCGCGACGATCGCCTTGAACGGGTCGTGCGGCAGGCCGTGATCCTGCAAGGCGGTCGAATAGATCATGGCGCCTCAGGCTCCGTAGTGGCTGACGATGGCCGACAGCGCCGGCCGCTCGCGATCCGTGGGCCGCGCCTGCGCCGTGCCGAGATGCACGAACCCGGCGATCCGCTCGCCGGCGGCCAGACCGAACGCGTCGAGCACGGCGCGGTAATAGGAGAACCAGTTGGTCAGCCAGCTTCCGGAAAAACCCATCGCCTCGGCCGCGATGAGC
>JAKFWE010000292.1 GCA_021732895.1 Allobosea sp.
CGGCTTCATCATGCTGATCATCTCGATGTTCGTCGAGGGCGCGCCCGGCGCGCAGGGCGTCGGCACCGGCTGGACGATCTATCCGCCGTTCTCCTCGTCCGGCCATCCCGGGCCCGCCGTCGATTTCGGCATCCTGTCGCTGCATCTGGCCGGCGCGGCCTCGATCCTGGGCGCGATCAACTTCATCACCACGATCCTGAACATGCGCGCGCCGGGCATGACGCTGCACAAGATGCCGCTCTTCGCCTGGTCGATCCTGGTCACCGCCTTCCTGCTGCTGCTGGCGCTGCCGGTGCTGGCCGGCGCCATCACCATGCTGCTGACCGACCGCAATTTCGGCACGACCTTCTACGACCCGGCCGGCGGCGGCGACCCGATCCTCTACCAGCACCTGTTCTGGTTCTTCGGCCATCCCGAAGTCTACATCATGATCCTGCCGGCCTTCGGCATCGTCAGCCACATCATCTCGACCTTCTCGAAGAAGCCGATCTTCGGCTATCTCGGCATGGCCTACGCCATGGTGGCGATCGGCGTCGTCGGCTTCATCGTGTGGGCGCACCACATGTACACGGCCGGCCTGTCGCTCAACACGCAACGCTATTTCGTCTTTGCGACCATGGTCATCGCGGTGCCGACCGGCATCAAGATCTTCTCCTGGATCGCGACGATGTGGGGCGGCTCGATCCGCTTCACGGCGGCGATGCTCTGGGCCGTCGGCTTCATCTTCCTGTTCACCGTCGGCGGCGTCACCGGCGTGGTGCTGGCGAACGCCGGCGTCGATCGCTCGCTGCATGCGACCTATTACGTCGTGGCGCATTTCCACTACGTCCTGTCGCTGGGCGCGGTGTTCGGCATCTTCGCCGGCTTCTACTACTGGTTCCCGAAGATGAGCGGCTACGTGATCCCGGACTGGATCGGGCGGCTGCATTTCTGGGTCGCCTTCATCGGCGCCAACGTGCTGTTCTTCCCGCAGCATTTCCTCGGGCTGGCCGGCATGCCGCGCCATTATGCGGACTACCCCGAGGCCTTCGCCGGCTGGCATCTGGTCTCGTCGATCGGCTCCTACATCTTCGCCGCCGGCCTGCTGATCTTCTTCTACGGCATCTGGCTCGCCTTCTCGCGCAAGGAGCTCGCGGGCGAGAATCCGTGGGGGGAAGGCGCGACGACGCTGGAATGGACCCTGCCCTCGCCGCCGCCCTTCCACCAGTTCGAGACCCTGCCGCGCATCACCGCCCAGGACCACTGACGCCCCAACCGGCGGCGAGCCCGGACGGGCCCGCCGCCGCCTCTCACCCGAGCGCCCTTCACAGGGGCGCTCCGGCGACAGGCGGCCCGGCCGCACCCCCTGATCGACGCCGCGCCGCCGCGGCGCCCGAGCGAGACGATTGTTCAAGATGTCTGCTGCGTTCGACACCATCGAGACCCGTTCAGACGGAGCGGCGCTGACCTCCACCGGCGAGGCGCGCGATTTCTTCGCGCTGCTGAAGCCGCGGGTGATGTTCCTCGTCATCGTCACGGCGATGGGCGGCATGGCGGCCGCGCCGGGCGCGATCCATCCCGTGCTCGGGCTCGCCGCGCTGCTCGCGATCGCGGTCGGCGCGGGCGCATCGGGCTGCCTCAACATGTGGTGGGACGCCGACATCGATTCCCTGATGACGCGGACCGCCCGGCGCCCGATCCCGGCCGGCCGGATTCTGCCCTCCGAGGCGCTCGCCTTCGGGCTGACGCTCGCCGTCGGCTCGGTGATCGTTCTCGGCCTGGTGGCCAATCTGCTGGCGGCCGGCCTGCTCGCCTTCACGATCTTCTTCTACGCCGTGGTCTATTCGATGTGGCTGAAGCGCTGGACGCCGCAGAACATCGTCATCGGCGGCGCGGCCGGCGCCTTCCCGCCGATGATCGGCGAGGCCGTCGTCACGGGCGACTTCGGCATCCGTTCGCTGGTTCTCTTCGCCATCATCTTCCTGTGGACGCCGCCGCATTTCTGGGCGCTGGCGCTGGTCAAGGCCGCCGATTACGGCCGCGCCGGCGTGCCGATGCTGCCCAATGTCGCCGGCCCCGCCGCGACGCGCCGCCAGATCGTGGTCTACACGCTGCTGATGGCCCCGGTCGCGGTGCTGCCGGCGCTGATGGGCTTCGCCGGCGCGATCTACCTGTTCGTCTCTGTCGTCACCGGGCTGGCGATGATCGGATTGTCGCTGCGCGTCCTGCGCACGACCGAGGGCGAAGCCGCCCACAAGGCGGCCTATGCGCTGTTCGGCTTCTCGATCCTGTATCTCTTCCTGCTCTTCGCCGTCCTCCTCGCCGAGAACAGCCTCGGGCTGATGTGGGCGCTGCCGAAGGCGATCGGATGAGCGAAGCCCCGAAACGCCCTGTTCAGGCCGCCTTTTCGCCCGAGGATATGGCGCGCCGCAATCGTCGCTCGGTCGCGCTCGCGCTGGTGCTGGCGGGGCTCGCGGTCTTCTTCTTCGTGGTGACGCTGGTGAAGACCGCCCCCGCGATCCTGAACCGGCCGCTGTGATGGACATGGCCCCAGCCCCCCGTCCCGCCAATCTCGGCCGCACCGCGCTGATCTGCGCCGGCGTGGCGATGGGCATGACCGGCCTGTCCTTCGCCGCCGTGCCGCTCTACGACCTGTTCTGCAGGGCCACCGGCTTCGGCGGCACGCCGATGATCGGGACCGCCGGAGCGAGCACGATTCTCGACCGCACGGTCGCCGTGCGCTTCGACGCCAACGTCGCTCCGTCGCTGGGCTGGCGCTTCGCGCCTGAAAGCCCCGAGATCCGGCTTCGCGTCGGCGAGACCAAGACGGTCTTCTACAAGATCACCAACAAGACGGACCGGGTCTCGACCGGGATCGCCAGCTTCAACGTCGCGCCCGACAAGGCGGCGGCCTATTTCGTCAAGCTGCAATGCTTCTGCTTCACCGAACACACGCTGCAGCCCGGCGAAACGCTGGAGGCGCCGGTGGTGTTCTACATCGATCCCGAGATCGCGAAGAACCGGGAACTCGACGGCGTCAACGCACTGACACTGTCCTATACCTATTTTCCGTCGAGGGCCGGCCAGCCGGTCGCGGCGGACAAGGGTGACGCGGGCAAATCGAAACTGTAAAAGCATCGCGGCGCCAGCGCCGCGCACGACGAATGGACGCGGAGACACAGGACGATGGCCGGGGCCCATACCAAGAACCACGATTACCACCTCGTCGATCCGAGCCCGTGGCCGATCATCGGCGCGGCCAGCGCAACGATCATGGCGATCGGCGCGGTGATGTGGATGAAGGCGATGACGCTGGGCGGAATGAAGCTCGGCCCGCTGGTCTTCGGCGTCGGCATGCTCGGCGTGCTCTACACCATGCTGATGTGGTGGATCGACGTCACGCGCGAGGCCGAGCACGAGGGCCATCACACCCGCGTCGTGCAGATTCACCACCGCTACGGCATGCTGATGTTCATCGCCTCCGAGGTGATGTTCTTCGTCGCCTGGTTCTGGGCCTATTTCGACGCCAGCCTCTATGCCGGCGAGGCCATCAACTACACGAGGCAGGAATTCACCGGCGGCGTCTGGCCGCCCAAGGGCATCACGACCTTCGATCCCTGGCACCTGCCCTTGCTCAACACGCTGATCCTGCTGACCTCCGGCACCACGGTGACCTGGGCGCATCACGCGCTGATCCACGGTGACCGCGACGGGCTGAAGCAGGGCCTGTGGCTGACCGTGATCCTCGGCATCCTGTTCACCGCCTGCCAGATCTACGAATATGGCCATGCCGCCTTCGCGTTCAGCGGGCACATCTACGGCGCGACCTTCTTCATGGCGACCGGCTTCCACGGCTTCCATGTCTTCATCGGCACGGTCTTCCTCGCGATCTGCCTCTACCGGGCCTATCTCGGCCACTTCAAGCCGGAGCAGCATCTCGGCTTCGAGTTCGCCGCCTGGTACTGGCATTTCGTCGACGTCGTCTGGCTGTTCCTGTTCGCAGCGATCTATGTCTGGGGCGCGGGTGCAGCCGCCGCGCACTGAGGCACTACCGGCCATTGCGAGCGCAGCGAAGCAATCCAGAGGCGGCAGCGCCCCAGGTCCAACTGGGTTGCTTCGTCGCTTCGCTCCTCGCAGTGACGACAGAAGGCGGCCTCGCGGCCGCCTTCGTGCTTGATGGAGGCCGCCATGGCCGACGAGAAGCAGACCCTGCCCTCGCCCTATTCGACCGGCCTCGCCGGGCGCTGCCCGCGCTGCGGCGAGGGTCGGCTGTTCGAGGGCTTCCTCAAGATCAGGCCGCGCTGCTCGGCTTGCGGGCTGGATTTTTCCTTCGCCGATTCGGCCGACGGCCCTGCCGTCTTCATCATGCTGATCGCGGGCTTCGCGGTGCTCGGTGCGGCGCTCTATGTCGAGATCGCCTATGAACCACCGATCTGGCTGCATCTGGCGATCTGGCTGCCGCTGTCGATCATCGTCTGCCTCGCCATGCTGCGGCCGATGAAGGGGCTGGCGGTCGCGCTGCAATACGCCAACGGCGCCGGGGAAGGCGGGCTCGACAAGCGATGAGCGAAGCGGCATCGACAACCAGATCGCGGGAGCGCCTGCTGCTGCCCGGCGCCATGACGTTCGTCGGATTCACGATCCTCGTAATGCTCGGCGTGTGGCAACTCGCGCGCGCGGTCGAGAAGGGCTTCTTCATCGAAAAGCTGACGATTCAGGCTGCCGGCGCACCTGCTGCGATGCCGGCGGCGGCGACATGGCCTCAACTCGATCCAGAGCGCCTCGACCTGACTCGCGTCTCGGCGCGCGGCGCCTTCATCGACGGGCCCTTCGCCAGCG
>JAKFWE010000348.1 GCA_021732895.1 Allobosea sp.
GTGCAGGGTCAGCGTCCAGCCGGCCTTGCGGCAGGCCTCGCGGATGGCGTCGCGATGCGCCTCCAGCCGCTGGCGGTATTCCGCGCCCCAGGCCCCGGCGTCGCCGACGCGCAGCGACAGCCCGTCCTCGAGATCGAACAGCTCGGCCTGGCCGCTGAACGGAAAAGTCTCCTCGATCGGATCGGCGATCAGCAGCACATGCCCGCGCGCACCGCTGCTGGACATGGTCGCGATGCGCCGCGCCAGCGCCTGCGCCGGGGAAAGCCCGTCGGTGACGATGATCGCGTCGGCGAGGCGCGGCAGCGGCCCGTCCGGCGGCAGGTCCATCTCGCCGCCCCTGCGGTAGGCCAGGATCGCCTGCGCCAGCAGTTCGACGATCCGGCGCGAGGCGAGCGCCCGGGTCAACCCGAGATGGCCGACGCGTTCGCCGCCCTCGACCAGCGTCTCGGCCAGCGCGAAGCCGGCGATCAGCGCCCGATCGACCTTCGAGGCCATCGCCAGCGAGGAGGCGAAGCCCATCGAGGCCGACCGGTCGAGCCAGAGCCAGATCGCGTGCGAGGCCTCCCATTCGCGTTCGCGCACGAACAGATGACCGTCGCGCGCCGAGCGCCGCCAGTCGATCCGCGACGAGGCCTCGCCGCTCACCAGCGGACGATACTGCCAGAAGGTCTCGCCCGGTCCGGCCCGGCGCCGGCCATGGATGCCGTGCAGGCTGGCCGAGACCCGGCGCGCCTCCAGGATCAGCCGCGGCAGCCGCGCCGCGAGATCGAGCGCCGCGGTGACGACCGGTCTGGCCGGCTGGCGCTCGGTGGCCCCGAGGACGCGCGTGCGCAGCATCGGAGCGCCCCTATCCCAACCGTTCCACGAGCTTGCCGATGACGCCCTCGACCGTCTCGCCATCGGCGCGGGCGGCGAAGGTCAGCGCGATCCGGTGTTTCAGCACGGGCGCGGCCAGCGCCGCGACGTCGTCGACCGAGGGCGCGAGCCGGCCCTCGACCAGCGCCCGCGCCCGGCAGGCCAAGGTCAGCGACTGGCTGGCGCGCGGGCCCGGGCCCCAGGACAGCTTGCCGGTGATCGCGGGATCGCCGTCGCCGGGACGGGCCGATCGGACGAGGTCGAGAATGGCGTCGACGACGGCCTCGCCGACCGGCAGGCGGCGCACCAGCCGCTGCGTCGACATCAGCGTCTCGGCGCTCATCGCCTGGACCGGCTTGTGTTCGGACGCGCCGGTGGTCTCCAGCAGGATGCGGCGCTCGGCCTCGCGATCGGGATAATCGACGTCGATCTCGAGCAGGAAGCGGTCGAGCTGCGCCTCGGGCAGCGGATAGGTGCCCTCCTGCTCGATCGGGTTCTGCGTCGCCAGCACATGGAACGGAGCCGGCAGGTCGTAGCGCTCGCCGGCGACGGTGACATGGTGCTCCTGCATCGCCTGCAGCAGCGCCGACTGGGTGCGCGGCGAGGCGCGGTTGATCTCGTCGGCCATCAGCAGCTGGGCGAAGACCGGCCCCTTGATGAAGCGGAAATGGCGCTTGCCGTCGGCGCTCTCGTCGAGCACCTCGGAGCCGAGGATGTCGGACGGCATCAGGTCGGGCGTGAACTGCACGCGCCGCGCCGACAGGCCGAGCACCGTGCCCATCGCCTCGACCAGCTTGGTCTTGGCGAGGCCGGGCACGCCGACGAGCAGGCCATGGCCGCCGGCCAAAAGCGTGATCAGCGACAGATCGACCACCTTCTTCTGGCCGAAGATGACGTTGCCGATCTCGTCGCGCGCCTTGCCGATGGCGCTGAGCGCGGCTTCCGCGGCCTCGACGACGCCGGTATCGAGACTGATCGGCGGATTGCTTTCCGCCGCCCGCACTTGCGCCGCCATGTCGATCTCCTCCGACCCTTGCCGATGGCGCCGGAACCCGGCGCCTTGCCTGCCCGCCTGCTACAGGCGCCCCGAGAACCCCGTCCGAGACCCTTGCCTTCGCGCCGCGTCTCGGCTTCATCCCGAAGCGCGCGCCGACCTCGAACTCTGGACTTGGCGTCCGGCCGGCTCAAGGGGCGTGATCGCGGCGTGCACAGAAGTCGGCTTCACGATTATGTAGAGTTCAAGGCGGAGATGGCGATGCAACCAATATGCCGCAGCCTGCGGTGCGGGCCGGGCCGGTGAGCCCGCAAGGCGGAGCGATCGAGCGCCTGCTCGGCGCGCTGCGCGGCGGGAACGAACGCGGATTGCCGCCCGTCGAGCGCTGGAATCCGCCGTTCTGCGGCGATATCGACATGCGCATCGCGCCGGACGGAACCTGGTTCTACCTCGGAACACCGATCGGAAGGCCCGCCCTCGTCAGGCTTTTCTCCTCCGTCCTGCGTCGTGACGGCGATGATTACTTTCTCGTGACCCCGGTCGAGAAGGTCGGGATCAGGGTCGACGACGCGCCCTTCCAGGCCGTCGAGATGGCTCTCGAAGGCGAGGGCCGGGCGCGCGAGCTCGCCTTCCGCACGCAGGTCGGCGATGTCGTCAGCGCGGGTCGCGAACACCCGATTCGCTTCGCCCGCGCCGAAAGCGACGGGCTCAAACCCTATGTGCTGGTGCGGAACGCGCTCTGGGCCAGGGTGACGCGGGCCTTGACCTACGACCTGCTGGCGCTCGGCGAGACGCAAGCCGTGGACGGCGTCGAGATGTTCGGCGTCTTCGCCGGCGGCGTGTTCCATCCGGCGGTCCCGGCGTCCGAAATCGAGGCCGGGAGCGGCGAATGACCGGTTCAGCCCTCGACCTCACGGGCGCCGAACTCGCCGCGCTCGCGCCCGGCAGGCTGCGGCGCGAGCCGCCGGCGCAAGGCGACCTGATCGATCGCCCGCGCGGCGACCACGATCTCCAGCCGGAGCCGACCGATGTCCCCGACGAGGCGGCGGCGGTCGCCGCCGCCGTGCTGGTGCCGATCGTGCTGCGCCCGGAAGGGCCGACCGTGCTGCTGACCCAGCGCGCCGCGGCCCTGCGCAGCCACGCCGCCCAGATCGCCTTTCCCGGCGGGCGCGTCGACGCCGTCGACGGCTCGCCGGTGATCACGGCGCTGCGCGAGACCGAGGAGGAGATCGGCCTGCCGCGCCAGCAGATCCGGACCATCGGCTTTCTCGACGCCTATCTGACGGGCACCGGCTATCGCATCGTGCCCGTGGTCGGGCTGATCGAACCGCCCTTCGCCCTGACGCTGAACCGCCACGAGGTCGACGACGCCTTCGAGGCCCCGCTCGCCTTCTTCCTCGACCCTGCCAATCACCGGCGCGACGGGCGGCAATGGAAGGGGCGACATCGCACCTACTATGCGATGCCGTTCGGCGATCGCTATATCTGGGGCGCGACCGCCGGCATGCTGCGCAACCTTTATGAACGGCTTGCCGCCAACGGAACGGGATGATGAGCCGATGCTGCGATCCGTGATCGAGGAGGTCCTTCTCTTCGTCCTGCCCTTCTGTCTGTTCGCGGGTTACCTGATCGTCAACCGGCGCAACCCGCTCGACGTCGAGCACTGGAGCCCGCATCTGTTCTGGCTCTCGTCGGCGGGCCTCGCTATCGCCGTGGTCTTCTTCGCCTTCGCGGCCTGGAACGCGCCGCGCTCCCAGGGAGCCTACGAGCCGCCGCACATGGAGAACGGCGTGCTCGTTCCCGGCCGCTTCAGATGAGGGATGCGCGGATCGCGGCCTTTCTGGCCCGGCCGTTGACCCGCGCCGCCCTCGCCGCGCTGAACGGAGACGGCGAGGAGACCCGGGTCGTCGGCGGGGCGGTGCGCAACCTGCTGCTCGACGAGCCCATCGCCGATATCGACCTCGCCACCACCGCCCTGCCGGCGGAGACGATGAGGCGGGGCGAGGCGGCCGGCCTCCGGGCGATTCCGACCGGAATCGAGCACGGCACGGTGACACTGGCGCGGGACGGGGCGGTCTTCGAGGTCACCACGCTGCGGCGCGACGTCGCCACCGACGGGCGCCGGGCCACGGTCGCATTCGGGCGGGATTTCCGTGCGGACGCGCTCAGGCGCGATTTCACGATCAACGCGCTCTTTCTGTCGATCGACGGCCGCATCCACGACGAGGTCGGCGGGCTCGCCGACCTGGCGGCGCGGCGGGTGCGCTTCATCGGCGACGCCGACGCGCGCATCGCCGAGGACTATCTGCGCATCCTGCGCTTCTTCCGCTTCCATGCCCGCTACGGGCGGGGGCCGCCCGACGCGGCGGGCTACCGCGCCTGCATCGCCGGGCGGGCCGGGCTCGACGGGCTGTCGCGCGAAAGGGTGCGCTCGGAAATGCTGAAGCTTCTCGTCGCGCCGGGCGCGGCCGATGCGGTGGACGCCATGGCCGGGGCCGGGCTGCTGGGGCCAGTGCTCGGCGGCGCGCCGCGCCCGGGGCGGTTCAGGGTGGCGGCGGGCGAGACGTCGGCGGCGGCCCGCGAGCCCGCCTTCAGGCTGGCGGCGCTGACTGTGGCCATTTCCGAGGATGCGTGCCGGCTGCGCGAGCGGCTGCGGCTCTCCAACGCCGAGTTCGACCGGCTCTCGGCGCTGGCCGTCGCGCTGGAGGCCCTGTCGGGACGGACTCGTCCGCCGTCTCTGGCGGCGCTGCGGCGTCTCGCGCATGAGGTTGGAACCGAGGCGGTCGTCGATGCGCTCGTTCTGCGCGATGCGGCAGCCGACGCGGATCGGCGCGCCGAGGCGCATGAGCGGATCGCGCAGCTTCGCGCCACGCCGCCCTTCCTGCTGTCGGGCCGCGACGTGCTCGCGCGCGGCGTCCCGGCCGGGCCGCAGG
>JAKFWE010000071.1 GCA_021732895.1 Allobosea sp.
TGCTCGAACTGCTCGACTACGCCGATCTCGACGATCTCGCCGCGTCCGGCGGGGTCAGCCGGATGATCAAGGGCGCGTCGCGCGTCGATGGCGGCGCGATGCTGCTGATCGACCGGCGCGGCCGGCTCGTCAGCGTCGACGCCAGCCTCTCCAGCCTCACCTGGCAGGGCGAGCCGGCGACGCTGATGGCGTTTCGCCAGGGGGACGCGTCGCGCGGCGGCGCGCTGCCCGACAGCGCCGCCAAGGCCGGCGCGCTGACCGAGGCCGAGGCTCTCGAGGCGGAACTGGCCGAGGAGTTCGCCGCAGAGGAAGCGGAAAGCGCCGCGCGCGTCGAGGCCCTGCGTCTGGACGTCGACGCCCGCGAGGGGCGCATCGCCGAGCTCGTCGCCATGCTCGACACCGCGACGGACGGCGTCGTCACGCTCGACGAGCGCGGCCGCATGCTCTCGCTGAACAAGGCGGCGGAAGCGCTGTTCGGCTATGACCAGCGCGAGGTCACGGGCGAATTGTTCACCCTGCTCTTCGCCGCCGAAAGCCATTCTCCGGCTCTGGACTACCTCGAAGGGCTGAAGGGCGGCGGCGTCGCCTCGGTGATGAACGACGGCCGCGAGATCGTCGGCCGCGTCCGGCAGGGCGGCAGGATCCCGCTGTTCATGACGATGGGCAGGATCGCGGAGGGGGCCGACCGGCGCTTCTGCGCGGTCCTGCGCGACATCACCGCCTGGAAGAAGACCGAGGGCGAACTGGTCGAGGCGCGCAAGGCGGCCGAGAAGGCCAGCGCCCAGAAATCCGACGTGCTGGCCAAGATCAGCCATGAGATCAGGACGCCGCTCAACGCCATCATCGGCTTCGCCGAGGTGATGGCGGAGGAGCGTTTCGGGCCGATCGCCAACGAGCGCTACAAGGAGTACCTGCGCGACATCCACTCCTCGGGCGGCTACGTCATCAGCCTGGTCAACGATCTGCTCGATCTGGCCAAGATCGAGGCCGGCAAGCTCGATCTCGATTTCGTCGGCGTCAACCTGAACGAGATCGCGCTCTCGGCGGTGTCGCTACTCCAGCCGGAGGCCAATCGCGGCCGCGTCGTGCTGCGCTCGGGGCTTTCGCCGAAGCTGCCGCCGGTGGTGGCCGACCAGCGCTCGATCCGCCAGATCGTGATCAACCTGCTCTCGAACGCGGTGAAGTTCACCGACGCCGGCGGCCAGGTCATCGTCTCGACCGCGCTCGGCGATCAGGGCGAGGCGATCCTGCGCGTGCGCGACACCGGCATCGGCATGGACGACCATGAGATCGCGCTGGCGCTCGAACCCTTCCGGCAGGTGCCGACGACGCGTCGCAAGGGCGGCACGGGGCTCGGCCTGCCGCTGACCAAGGCGCTTGTCGAGGCCAACCGCGCGGCGATGTCGATCACCAGCGTCAAGAAGGAAGGCACGCTGGTCGAGATCACGTTTCCGCCGCAGCGTGTGCTGGCGGGGTGAGAAGCGTCTGCCATGTCAGTTCACATTGTAGTTGCAGTGACGGACAGAGGCTGGTTCGACCACTTAAGGGTGAAAAATGACCTCGTAGAGGTGAATTTTTGGGCTCCATCATCTGCTAATTTTAAAGCACTTGAGCCAGGAGAGCTGTTTCTTTTTAAGTTGCATGCGCCGCAGAACTTCATTGTCGGAGGAGGAGTTTATGCTTATTCAAACGCTCTCCCGTGCTCTTTGGCGTGGGAGGCCTTCGGAGAGGCGAATGGCGCAGCATCGCTGTCCCAGATGCGGTCCCGGATAGCAAAGTATCGCAGAACCGCTCCTGACGACCGGACAGATTTTACGATTGGCTGTAGGATTTTGACACAGCCATTTTTTTTGCCTGAACGCGACTGGATACCTATTCCGGATAACTGGTCACCCAATATCGTTTCCTTCAAAGGATACTCGACGGCTGATGTTGCTGGCCTTCGTTTGTGGGAGTCAGTTCAGCTTGCAGCGTCATCGTCTCCGCTTTCTGGATTCTCTGAGCAACAGGCCAGGTACGGAACGCCGTCTTTGGTCCGACCTCGACTCGGACAAGGAGCATTCCGCATTCTTGTTACAGACAGCTATCGTCGCCGCTGTGCATTCTCTGGCGAGAAAACTTTACCGGCTCTCGACGCCGCGCATATCCGCCCGTTTTCAAATGGTGGGCAGCATGAAACTTCGAATGGAATCCTAATGCGTCGAGATATGCATAGTCTGTTTGATAATGGCTATATGACCGTCAACACGGACCTTCGAATTGAAGTGAGCCGTCGCATACGCGAAGAGTTTGAGAATGGACGAAATTACTATGATTTGCACGGAAAGGAAATTGCGCGACCGGACGATCACCGTAACTTACCAGACCGCTTTGCACTAATGTGGCATAATGAGAACGTGTTTCGCGGTTGAGCCGATTGCCACTTAAAGCACCTTGCCCAAATCGAAAATCAGACCCAAGGCGATCCCATGCCCCTGACCATCCACGGCTGCTACCGCTCGCGCGCCTCGCGCAACATCTGGCTCGCCAACGAACTCGGCCTGACGTTCACCCATAATCCGGTGATCCAGGTCTATCGCCTGCCGAACCCCGACGCCGCCGACGCGCCGATGCACACGCAGAGCCCGGCATTCCTCGCCGTGAACCCCAACGGCCAGATCCCGGCGATCGAGGATGACGGCTTCGTGCTGACCGAGTCGCTGGCGATCAACCTCTACCTCGCGCGGAAAGCTGGCGGGCCGCTCGCTCCGGCGAACGTCCAGGAAGAGGGACTGGCGGCGATGTGGTCGCTCTGGGCCGCTACCGGCTGCGAGCCGCACGCGCTCAACATCCTCTATCACCGCGTCGCCAAGCCGCCGGCGGAACGGGACGCCAAGCTGGCGGACGCCTGCGTCGAGGCGCTGCGCAAGCCGTTCAAGGTGCTGAACCAGGCGCTGGCCAGGGACGGCTTCCTGATGGGCGGGCGTTTCACGGTGGTGGACATCAACGTCGCCGAGATCATCCGCTACGCCGTCCCGGCGCCCGATCTCTTCGCCGACAATCCGCATGTGAAGGCCTGGCTCGACGCCTGCCACGCGCGCCCGGCCTTCAAGGCGATGTGGGCGGGCCGAGACGCCGAGCCGGCCTGAGCTTCGGCAGGAACCGGGTGGCCGGGCCACGCCCGGCCGCCTACTGACGCGCTTCGACGCGATCAGGGACGACAGCATTCGCGATGACCAGCCCGGCCTCCACGCTGTCCCAGCGGATGACCGCTTTCGACTGGCTCATGCTCGCGATCCTGTCGGTGCTGTGGGGCGGTTCGTTCTTCTTCAACAAGCTGGCGCTGGCGCAATGGCCGCCCATGGCGGTGCTGCTGGCGCGGGTCGGGCTCGCGGCGCTCACCCTGCTCCTCGTCGTCAGGCTGGCCGGGTTGTCCATGGCCGTCGGTCGGCGCCTCTGGCTCGCCTTCTTCGGAATGGGCGTTCTCAACAATATGATCCCGTTCAGCCTGTTCCTTTGGGGCCAGCAGCAGATCGCCAGCGGGCTGGCGTCGATCCTCAACGCGATGACGCCGATCTTCGCCGTGCTGGTGATGCACGCCTTCGGCGCGGAGCGCGCGACGCCGCTGAAGCTCGTCGGGATTCTGGCGGGCTTCGCCGGCGTGGCCATCCTGATCGGGCCGGACGTGCTGACCGGCCTCGGGCTCAATCTTCTCGCCCAGCTCGCCTGCGTCGCGGCAACCGTCTCCTATGCATTTTCGGGCCTTTATGGCCGGCGCTTCCGGGAACTGCCGCCGCTCGTCACCGCCGCCGGCCAGCTCAGCGCCTCGACGCTGATGACGATCCCGATCGTGCTTCTGCTGCATCCGCCCTGGACCCTGCCGGTTCCCACGCCGCAGGGCGCGCTCGCTTTGGCGGGCCTCGCGCTGGCCTCGACCGCGCTCGCCTACGTCATCTTTTTCAGGATCATGCGTTCGGCGGGCCCGAGCAACGTCATGCTGGTGACGTTCCTGATCCCGGTCAGCGCCATTCTGCTCGGCGTCGGCCTGCTCGGCGAGACCTTGCTGCCACGCCATTTCGCCGGCATGGCGGCGATCTTCGCCGGGCTCGCGCTGATCGACGGCAGGCTGTTTCGCCGCACGGTGAAAATGCGCGCCGAGGGCTGATTCCCGACCTGGGTTTATTGCCAGAAAATTATGAATTGTTCTAGGGTCGCTTCCGCGGCGAAAGCCGGTAGAGGCACAACCGCGAAGACTGGAAGATATCGGAAAAAACGATACGCCAGAGGGGAGCTGTCAAACGCCATGGATGTTCGGCAACTGCGATGCTTCATCGCGGTGGCGGAGGAACTGCATTTCGGCCGTGCGGCCGAGAGGCTCGGCTTCGCGCCGCCGGCCCTGTCCCGCCAGATCAGCACGCTGGAGGAAGATCTCGGCGTCGGCCTGCTGACGCGCACGACGCGCCAGGTCGCGCTGACGCGCGCCGGGCTGATCATGCTCGAGGAGGCCAAGGGCATCCTGCTCAAGATGGAGCACGCGTCGCGCGCCGTGCGCGAGGCGTCGCGGGCGTCCGGGAAGGTGCTGCGCGTCGGCGCGATCGACGCCGCCTCGTCGAGCTTCGTTCCCGAGGTGCTCGTCGCGTTCCGGTGGCGCCATCCGGGCGTGGAGATCAAATTCGTCGAGGCGATGACGGCGCCGCTGATCCAGATGCTGGAGGCCGGCAAGCTCGACCTCGCCTTTATCCGGCCGCCGCGCAAGCCGACCGACTGCGCGTT
>JAKFWE010000069.1 GCA_021732895.1 Allobosea sp.
AACTCGCCCGGCCTGGGCTTGTTGCTGATCAGCTCGACATTGAGGCCGAGCGACCGCATCTCCTTGACGAGCACGTTTAAGCTCTCGGGGATGCCCGCCTCGAAATTGTCCTCGCCGCGCACGATCGACTCGTAGACCTTGGTGCGGCCGGCCACGTCGTCCGACTTCACCGTCAGCATTTCCTGCAGGGTGTAGGCGGCGCCGTAGGCCTCCAGCGCCCAGACCTCCATCTCGCCGAAACGCTGGCCGCCGAACTGCGCCTTGCCGCCGAGCGGCTGCTGGGTGACCAGCGAATAGGGGCCGATCGAGCGGGCGTGGATCTTGTCGTCCACGAGATGGTGCAGCTTCAGCATGTAGATGTAGCCCATGGTGACCTTGCGGTCGAAGGGCTCGCCGGTCCTGCCGTCATACAGCGTCGACTGCCCGGACGAGTGCAGCCCGGCCTGCTCCAGAAGCCGCTCGATATCGGCCTCCTTGGCGCCGTTGAACACCGGCGTCGCGATCGGCACGCCGCGGCGCAGGTTCTGGCCCATCTCGACGAGCTCGTTCTCGTCCATCGAGGCGATGATCTCGTTGTCCTCGTAGACGGCGTCGAACGAGGCCCGCAGCGCCTTGACGTCATGGGCCTTCTTGTAGGCGTCGAGCGCCTTGCCGATCTGCTTGCCGAGGCCCGCGGCCGCCCATCCCAGATGGGTCTCGAGGATCTGCCCGACATTCATGCGCGAGGGCACGCCGAGCGGGTTGAGCACGATGTCGGCATGGGTGCCGTCCTCCAGGAACGGCATGTCCTCGGCCGCGACGATGCGCGAGACCACGCCCTTGTTGCCGTGGCGGCCGGCCATCTTGTCGCCGGGCTGGATCTTGCGCTTCACCGCGACGAAGACCTTGACCATCTTCATCACGCAGGGCGGCAGTCGTCGCCGCGCTGCAGCTTCTCGACCTTGTCGAGGAAGCGCTGCTCGAGGCGCTTCTTCGATTCGTCGTACTGCTTCCGCATCGCCTCGATCTCGGTCATCAGCGGATCGTCGCCGACGGCGAACAGCCACCATTGCGAACGCGGAAACTCGCTCATGCCCTCGCGGGTGATGACGGCGTCCTTCTTGAAGCCCTTCGGCCCGGCCAGGCCGACCTTGCCGTTCAGGATGTCGCCGAGACGCGCGAAGGTGTTGCGGTCGAGGATCGCCTGTTCGTCGTCGCGGTCCTTGGCGAGCCGCTCGATCTCCTCGCGCTCGATCGCCTGGGCGCGCTCGTCCTTGTCGACGCCGTGGCGATTGAACACGCGAACCTCGACGATCGTGCCCTGCACGCCGGGCGGCACCCGCAGCGAGGTGTCGCGCACGTCCGAGGCCTTCTCGCCGAAGATCGCGCGCAGCAGCTTCTCTTCCGGCGTCATCGGGCTCTCGCCCTTGGGCGTGATCTTGCCGACGAGAATGTCGCCCGCCGCCACTTCCGCGCCGATATAGACGATGCCGGCCTCGTCGAGGTTCTTCAGCGCCTCTTCCGACACGTTCGGGATATCGCGCGTGATCTCCTCCGGCCCGAGCTTGGTGTCGCGGGCCATGACCTCGAATTCCTCGATATGAATCGAGGTGAAGACGTCTTCAGAGACGATCTTCTCGGAGAGCAGGATCGAGTCCTCGAAGTTGTAGCCGTTCCACGGCATGAACGCGACGAGCACGTTGCGGCCGAGCGCGAGTTCGCCGAACTCGGTCGAGGGGCCGTCGGCGACGATGTCGCCCTTCTTGATGATGTCGCCGACGCGCACCAGCGGACGCTGCGTGATGCAGGTCGACTGGTTGGAGCGCTGGAACTTCTGCAGCCGGTAGATGTCGACGCCGGGCTTGGTCGGGTCCATCTCGTCCGACGCGCGGATGACGATGCGCGTCGCGTCGACCTGATCGACGACGCCGGCGCGCCGCGCCGCGATCGCCGCGCCCGAATCGCGGGCGACGACGGCCTCCATGCCGGTGCCGACGAAGGGGGCGTCGGCGCGCACCAGCGGCACCGCCTGGCGCTGCATGTTCGAGCCCATCAGCGCGCGATTGGCGTCGTCGTTCTCGAGGAACGGGATCAGCGCGGCCGCGACCGAGACGAGCTGCTTGGGCGACACGTCCATGAAGTCGACCTTCTCGACCGGCGTGACGATGACCTCGCCGGCGCGGCGGCAGACGATCAGGTCGTCGGTCAGCCTGCCGGCCTTGTCCATCGCGGCGTTGGCCTGGGCGACGTTGTACTTCGCCTCCTCCATCGCCGAGAGATAGATGATCTCCTCGGTGACCTGGCCGTCGCGGATGCGGCGATAGGGGCTCTCGATGAAGCCGTACTTGTTCACCCGCGCGAAGGTGGCGAGCGAGTTGATCAGGCCGATATTCGGGCCTTCCGGCGTCTCGATCGGGCAGATGCGGCCGTAATGCGTCGGGTGCACGTCGCGCACCTCGAAGCCGGCGCGCTCGCGCGTCAGACCGCCGGGCCCCAGCGCCGAAAGACGACGCTTGTGCGTGACTTCCGACAGCGGGTTCGTCTGGTCCATGAACTGCGAGAGCTGGCTCGAGCCGAAGAACTCGCGCACGGCCGCGGCCGCCGGCTTGGCGTTGATCAGATCCTGCGGCATCACGGTGTCGATATCGACCGAGGACATGCGCTCCTTGATGGCGCGCTCCATGCGCAGCAGGCCGAGCCGGTACTGGTTCTCCATGAGCTCGCCGACCGAGCGCACCCGGCGGTTGCCGAGATGGTCGATGTCGTCGATCTCGCCCTTGCCGTCGCGCAGATCGACCAGCGCCTTGACCACGGCGAAGATGTCCTCCTTGCGCAGGGTGCGCACGGTGTCCTCGGCGTCGAGATCGAGGCGCATGTTCATCTTGACGCGGCCGACGGCCGAGAGGTCGTAGCGCTCCGGATCGAAGAACAGCGACTGGAACATGTTCTCGGCGGTCTCAAGCGTCGGCGGTTCGCCCGGGCGCATCACCCGGTAGATGTCGAACAGCGCCTCCTCGCGGCGCGAGTTCTTGTCCACCTTCAGCGTGTTGCGGATGTAGGGGCCGACCGTGATGTGGTCGATGTCGAGCACCGGCAGCTCCTCGAAGCCGGCGTCGAGCAGGACCTTGAGGCTCTTTTCGTCGATCTCGTCGCCGGCTTCGGCGAAGACCTCGCCGGTAGCCGGGTTGACCAGATCCTCGGCGATGTACTGGCCGTAGAGGTCCTCGTCGCTGGCGCGCAGGAACCTGAGCCCCTTCTCCGCGAGCTGACGCGCGGTGCGGGCGACGAGCTTGCGACCCGCCTCGACCACGACCTCGCCGGTGTCGGCGTCGATCAGATCGACGCTCGCCTTGAAGCCCTTCATGCGCTCGGCGTCGTAGGGCACGCGCCAGCCCTTGGCGTCGCGGACATAGGCGATGTGGGCGTAGAAGCGGCTGAGGATTTCCTCGCCGTCCATGCCGAGCGCATAGAGCAGCGACGTGACCGGGATCTTGCGCTTCCGGTCGATGCGGGCGTGCACGATGTCCTTGGCGTCGAACTCGATGTCGAGCCACGAGCCGCGATAGGGAATGATGCGGGCGGCGAAGAGCAGCTTGCCCGAGGAATGCGTCTTGCCCTTGTCGTGGTCGAAGAACACGCCCGGCGAACGGTGCATCTGCGAGACGATGACGCGCTCGGTGCCGTTGACGATGAAGGTGCCGTTGTCGGTCATGAGCGGCATGTCGCCCATGTAGACGTCCTGCTCCTTGATGTCCTTGACCGACTTCGCCTGGGTGTCGGGATCGATGTCGAACACGATCAGGCGCAGGGTCACCTTCAGCGGCGCCGAGAACGTCATGCCGCGCTGGCGGCACTCGTCGACGTCGTATTTCGGCGGCTCGAAGGTGTATTTGACGAATTCCAGCAGCGAGGCGCCCGAGAAATCGCCGATCGGGAAGACCGAACGGAAGACCGACTGCAGCCCCTCGTCGCCGCGGCCGCCCTTGGGCTCATCGACCATCAGGAACTGGTCGTAGGACGCCTTCTGAACCTCGATGAGGTTCGGCATCTGCGCCACTTCCTTCAGCTTGCCGAAGAACTTGCGGACGCGCCTGCGGCCCTGGAGCGAATTGACCATCGTGTTCCTCGCAATCTCCGGAGCGCGGCGCCGATCAGCGGAGGCCGCTGGTCGGAAGACGCCATGCTCGATCCCTGTTCCAGGCGCGGATTCGGACGACGGGCCGATCCGGCCCGGCGTCATCCGCTCCCGTCACGGCTCACCCGGCGGTCCGCCGGGCGTCTCGCGCGGCCGTCGGGCCGCCGGGTGAGCCGTTCGGCGCCAACCCGCGCCGACTTCCTCCGGAGAGACCCGCAACGCGTGATTGCATCGCCGGCCTCGCGCATCGCATCCCGCCGCGAAGCGGAAACGACGCGACAGCCCCGGAGGCGGAACCCGCCCCGGGACTGTCAATCTCGTCTAGCGCGGGACCGGCGTCACGCCGGCCCGGCTCACTTGAGCTCGACCTTGGCGCCGACGGCCTCGAGCTGCTTCTTGAGCTTCTCGGCCTCGTCCTTGGTGACGCTCTCCTTGACCGCCTTGGGAGCGGCCTCGACCAGATCCTTGGCCTCCTTGAGGCCGAGGCCCGTGATGGCGCTGACTTCCTTTATCACCTCGATCTTCTTGTCGCCGATGGCGGCGAGCATCACGGTGAACTCGGTCTGCTCCTCGACGGCGGCGGCGGCGGGGCCGGCGGCCGGACCGGCGACCGCGACGGCGGCGGCGGCGGAGACGC
>JAKFWE010000049.1 GCA_021732895.1 Allobosea sp.
CCTCGTAGATGCGCTCGTTCATCAGCACGGCGCTTAGCGGGAAATAGGCCGAGGTGATCGCTTTGGCGCAGGAGATCGAATCAGCGGCGAGCCCGTAGGTCGTCGTGCCGAACATGTTCCCGGTGCGGCCGAAGCCGGTGATGACCTCGTCGGCGATGAAGAGCACGTCGTATTTCGCCAGGACGGCGTTGATCTTCTCGAAATAGCCCTCCGGCGGCGTCACCGCGCCGCCCGCGCCGAGGATCGGCTCGGCGATGAAGGCGGCGACGGTGTCGGGCCCCTCGCGCAGGATCATCTCCTCCAGCTCCGCCGCGAGACGGGCCGAGAAATCCTGTTCGCTCTCGCCGGCCTCGGCGAAGCGGTAATGGTGCGGGCAGGAGGTGTGCAGGACGCCGGCGATCGGCAGATCGAAATCGATGTGGTTGTAGGGCAGGCCGGTCAGCGAGGCCGAGGCGACCGTGACGCCGTGATAGCCCTTCAGCCGCGCGATGATCTTCTTCTTCCGCGGCCGGCCGAGCGCGTTGTTCATGTACCAGACCAGCTTGATCTGGGTGTCGTTGGCGTCGGAGCCCGACGCGCCGTAGAACACCTTCGAGATCGGCACGGGCGCGATCTCCTTCAGCTTCTCCGCCAGCTCGATCGCCGGATCGTGGCTGCGGCCGGAGAAGAGATGGGTGAAGGGCAGCTTGCGCATCTGCGCGGCGGCGGTCTCGACCAGCTCCTCGTTGGAATAGCCGAGCGACGTGCACCAGAGCCCGGCCATGCCCTCGATATAGTCCTTGCCGGCGGTGTCGTAGACGAAGACGCCCTGGCCGCGCTCCAGGATGAGCGGCCCGGTCTCGCGATGCGCCGCGAGATTGGTGTAGGGGTGGACCAGGGTCTCGATATCGCGGACGGCGAGGTTGGACAGCATGGCGGGCTCCCGGTCTTGATGGATCGCTGATGCGACCATAGACCCACCACGGCGCAAGCGCTGAGCGATTTTCACGCAGATCACTGCAGACTCTGGCGCAGGGGCGGCGCGCATCTCCCGTCATCGCGAGCGCAGCGAAGCGATCCATGGCGGCGTCGAGCGCTGCGGTTCTGGATTGCTTCGCTGCGCTCGGAATGACGATCCGCCCCCAGGCCCGGCGCGGCTTGCCAGCGGCCCGCCGCCTCGCCATGGTGCCGCGACTTCGAGAGGTGAGATGATCGATCCCGCGACCATGGTGAACCGGCCCGCCGCAGGCCGCGATTGCGGCGACTGCACGCTGTGCTGCAAGGTCTATGACGTGCCGGCGGTCGAGAGCGTCGCTGGAAGCTGGTGCCGGCACTGCCAGCCGGGGCGCGGCTGCGGCATCCACGAGACGCGCCCAGAGCATTGCCGCGCCTTCTTCTGCCTGTGGATGACGCAGGATTTCCTCGGCCCAGACTGGAAGCCCGACCGGAGCCGCTTCGTGCTGACGATGGATCCGGGCACGCGCTGGCTCTTCGCGCAGGTCGATCCCGGCGCGGCGCAGGCCTGGCGCAAGCAGCCCTATCTCGATCAGTTCAGGCGCTGGGCGGCGGCCGGCGGCAAGCCGGTGATCGTCTTCGTCAACCGCCTCGCGACGGCGGTCATGGCCGACCACGATGTCGCGCTGGGGACGATTGGCCCCGAAGAGCGCCTCGTCATGCGCGAGGAGCTGCAAGGCGGGAGAACGCGTCTCACGGTGGCCAAGGTCGCCGCCGGCGCCTGAGCCACCTCAGTCCTTGTCGATCGCCCGGGCCAGATCGCGCCAGACCAGCACCAGCCGGTCGAGTTCGGCCAGATCGTCGGCGGGCAGCCTGCCGAGCGTCGCCGCGACGAAGCCGCGCTGCGCCTCGATGCCGGCCAGCGCCAGCCTTCGGCCTTCCGGCGTCAGGTGCATGGCGTAGGAGCGCCGGTCGCCCGCGATGGCGCGGCGCTCGACCAGCCCCGCCTGCACCAGCCTGTCGACCAGCCCCGAGACGTTGCCCTTGGTGACGTAGAGCCGCTCGGCGAGCTCGCTCTGGCTGATGCCCTCGCGCTCGGTCAGCGTCGAGAGCAGGTCGAACTGCGGGATCGACAGGCCGAGCGCCCGGATGCGGGCCGTCATCTGGCCCAGCATGCGCGCATGCAGGCGCATGAAGCGGAACCAGACGCGGTCGGGCTCCGCCGGTTCGACGCGGGGAATGGCTTGGGATGCGGGCACGGCTGCGGCGGCTCTCGATGCGGATCGATCCGACCTAAACCATCGGGCGGCGCGAGGCGAGCCCCTTCGCCTTCCCACCTTCGGACCGGCGCGGCTATGCTGACGCCAACAAGACAGAAACGCGGAGAGAAACGCATGCTCGGCTTGATGCAGGACTGGCCCCTGCTGCTGCACCGGATCATCGATCACGCCGCGATCCAGCATGGCGGGCGCGAGGTCGTCAGCCGCGCCGTCGAGGATGGCGGCCTGCGCCGCACGACCTATGCCCGGATCAGGGAACGGGCGCTGGCTTGCGCCAAGCGGCTGACGCGGGAGGGGGTGAAGGCCGGGGACCGGGTCGCGACGCTGGCCTGGAACACCGAGCGCCATCTCGAACTCTGGTACGGCGTCAGCGGCGTCGGGGCGATCACGCACACGGTCAATCCGCGCCTGTTTCCGGAGCAGATCGCCTGGATCATCGATCACGCGCAGGACCGCATGCTGTTCCTCGACCTGACCTTCGTGCCGCTGGCCGAGCGTATCGCCGCGCGACTGCCGAGCATCGAGCGCTATGTCGTCCTGACCGACACAGCGCACATGCCGGAGACGAGCCTGAAAGGCGCGGTCGCCTTTGAAGAGTGGCTGGCTGAATCCGACGCCGATTTCGTCTGGGCCGCGGTCGACGAGAACGCAGCGGCGGGGCTGTGCTACACCTCGGGCACCACCGGCGGCCCAAAGGGCGTGCTGTATTCGCACCGCTCCAACGTGCTGCACGCGCTGGCCTGCGCCACGCCCGATTTCCTCGGCCTGTCGTCGCGCGACACGGTTTTGCCCGTGGTGCCGCTGTTCCACGCCAATTCATGGTCGCTGGCCTATTCGGCGCCGATGACCGGCGCCAAGCTCGTGATGCCCGGCGCGAAGCTGGACGGGCCCTCGCTGCTGGAGCTGCTGGAGAGCGAGGGCGTCACCCTCACCGCCGCCGTGCCGACCGTCTGGCTCGGCCTTCTCCAGCATCTGGAGACGAAGGGGGCTTCGCTCTCGACCCTGAAGCGCGTCGTCATCGGCGGCTCGGCCTGCCCGCGCGCCATGACCGAAGCCTTCGAAACGAAATACGGCGTCACCGTCTCGCATGCCTGGGGCATGACCGAGATGAGCCCGATCGGCTCGTTCTGCTCGATCAAGCCGGCCTATGCGCATCTGGAGGGCGACGCGCTCTACGATCTCAAGGTCAAGCAGGGCCATCCGCCGTTCACGGTCGAGTTCCGCCTGACCGACGATGCGGGGGTGGACCAGCCCTGGGACGGCGCGACGCAAGGCCGGCTCAAGGTGCGCGGCCCTTCCGTGGCGAGCGCCTATTTCCGGCGCGAGGACGAGCCGATCCTCGACGACCGGGGCTTCTTCGACACCGGCGACGTCGGCACGATCGACCCCGGCGGCTACCTCCAGATCACCGACCGCTCGAAGGACGTGATCAAGTCCGGCGGCGAATGGATTTCCTCGATCGAGCTCGAGAACGTCGCCGTCGGCCATCCCGACGTGCTGGAGGCCGCCGTGATCGGCGTGCCCCATCCGAAATGGGACGAGCGGCCGCTGCTGGTGATCGTGCCCAAGCCCGGACGGACGCCCGCCCGCGAGGCGGTGCTCGCCTTCATGAGCGGGAAGGTCGCGAAATGGCAGATCCCCGACGACATGGTGCTGGTCGAGGCGATCCCCCACACGGCGACCGGCAAGATTCAGAAGACGGCGCTGCGCGAGATGTTCAGGGACTACCGGCTGCCGGCATAGCCGCTGCGACGTCCTCGCCGATCACCCTTGCCTTCCGGCCGCCCGCGCGTCACTGACTGGCGCCATGCATCGTCGTCTCGTTCTCGAGGAGCCGTTGTCGCGCGCCGCGCTGTGGAGCCGGCGGCTGGCCTGGTTTTCCGTCGCGGTGCTCTCGACCGCGGTCGCGACGTTCCGGCTCGGCGAGCCTTCGCTGGAGCGGTTGACGCCGATCGCAGGCGCCTATGGGCTGACGCTGGTCGCGCTCGCGATGGCGTGCCTCGCCTTCCTGCGGATCTGGCGCACGGGCCATCGCGGCGTCGGCATGGCCGGGCAGGCCTTCGCGCTGGCGCTGCTGATGCTGGCGCCGGCCGGATACGGCGCGTTCAGGCTCGTGACCTTGCCGAACCTGAACGACATCTCGACCGATATCGAGACGCCGCCCGCCTTCAGCCGGTCGAGCGTCGCGCTCGCCGCCCGGGGCGGCAGGGTTCCGCCCGACGTGCCGGCCGAGCGCAGGCGCGCCCAGCGCCAGGCCTATCCCCGCGTGCTGCCGCTGGTGCTGGAGGCGCCGGCGGACGTCGCCTTCGAGATCGCGCGCCGCGCGGCGCTGGCGCGGGGCTGGCAGGTGCTCGAAGCGATCAGGCCGGGCGGGCGCAGCGGCGCCGGGCGGATCGAGGCCGTGGCGCGCTCGCCGGTGCTGCGCTTCGCCGACGACGTCACCATCCGGGTGCGGCCGCGCGCCGATGGCAGCCGCATCGACATCCGATCGGCGTCGCGTCTCGGCAGCCAC